>NZ_JBJDRL010000078.1:0-16180 GCF_044987475.1 Microbacterium sp. ZW CA_36 | reverse complement strand
CCGCCCCCGCCGGCGAGCGCGTCGGGTATGCCGCCGGCCTCCGAGCCGACGACCGGGATCCCCCTGGCTCGCGCATCGGCGATCGCCATGCCCCAGCTCTCGACCCGCGACGGCGCGACGAGCAGCGCGCTCCGGCCGTACGCCGCGGCGAGGCCGTCCTCGTCGAGGACGCCGGTGAGCTGCACCCGGCCGTCGAACGCCGCCGCACGCTCGGCGATGGCTGCGGCGAACCGCGGGAACGGCTCGGACGACCCGACGATGGCGCAGGTCCAGTCCGGCGTTCGCAGCCGTGCGAGCGCGTCGAGCAGCGTGTCCTGCCCCTTGTGCGGCGCCAGCACCCCCACGCAGAGCAGGGCCTTGTCGGATGCCGGCGCGCCGGCGTCCATGTGCTGCACACCGGGGACGGCGACGGTGATCCGCGACGGATCGGTCAGTCCGCGCCGCACCAGCTCACCGGCGGTCCAGCGACTCGTCACGATCACCGCGCGGGCGATCGCCAGCGCGCGGCGCTCGGCATCCACCGCGGCAGCCGTCGCGTCGGGGAACGCGGCCACCACCATGTGGGCCAGCATCACCAGGCGCAGGCGCGACGCCTCCTCTTCGAGAGCCGCCGGCACCCAGCCGGCCACGAGTCCGTCCACGAGCACCAGCGCGTCGTCGGCTGCACCGCGGAGAGCGGATGCCGCTTCCCCGGCGTCCGCAACCTCGAGAGCCTCGACGGTCCAGCCGCGCGCGGGCAGCCCGTCGCGGATGTGCCGGTCGTAGACGTTGCCGCCGCTCACGCGACGCGGATCGTCGACCCCTTCGGGGGCGAGGAAGCGGACCGAGGGTCCGCTCGTCACAACGCCACCTCGTACGACGCCCAGGCCACGTGCGATTCGTGGAGGGTGACCGCGATGCCCGTCAGGCGCGCTGCGCCGACGGCCCCGTCGCGCACGCGCGCCGCCAGCCGGTCGCCCACGATCTGGCACAGCCGCTCCGTCGTGGTGTTGACGCCGTCGAAGTCCGGCTCGTCATCGAGGTTGCGGTACGTCAGCGCGCCGACGATCTCGCGCACCAGGTCGCCCGCGCGGCCGATGTCGACCACCACCCCGTCGGCGTCCAGCTCATCGGCGCGGAACGTGGCATCGACCAGATAGGTCGCGCCGTGCAGCTGCTGCGCGGGTCCGAAGACGTCGCCGCGCAGGCTGTGGGCGATCATCAGGTGGTCCCGGACGGTGACGCTGAACGTCATGCGGTGCTCCAATCGATCGTGTGGCAGAGTTCGCCGGCCGTGCCCGCGGCGAGTGCGGCCGTGATCTCGGGCAGCTGCCGCCAGGACGATGTGCCGCCCAGCAGCAGGTCGAACGCCGGATCCTCCAGCAGCCGCAGCGCGACGGTCAGGCGATCGCGGGTCGTGCGCGTCGACCGCCGGCGGGACGACACCGCGCCGACCTGGCTGGAGCGGATCGTGATCCGCCGCGAGTGGAAGTCGGCGCCGAGCGTGATGGGCACCGGCCGGCTGCCGTACCAGCTGGCGACGATCACCTCTCCGTCGGTGGGCGCCAGCCGCAGGGCGAGCTCGAGTCCCGCTCCGCTGCCGCTCGCCTCGATCACGACATCCGCCTCGGGCAGCGGGTCGGCCGGGGCGAGGGCGAACTCGGCACCGAGTGCTCGAGCGAGCGGTGCCTTCGCCGCGACGACATCGACGAGGGTCACCTCGACGCCCGGGATGCCGCATGCGACGCGCGCGATGGCGCATCCGATCATGCCCGCGCCGACGACGACGACGCGGTCGCCGATCAGCGGAGCGGCGTCCCACAGCACGTTGACCGCCGTCTCGACCGCGCCCGCCAGCACGGCCCGCCGGGGCGGGACGCCTTCGGGCACCGGGACGAGCGCCTCGGCGGGGACGACGTAGCACGACTGATGCGGGACCAGGGCGAACACGGTGCGCCCCACGAGCTGCGCCGGACCGTCGTCCACCATGCCGACGTTGAGGTATCCGTACTTCACCGGGAACGGGAAGTCTCCGCCTTGGAACGGAGCCCGCATGCGCTCCCGCTCGGACTCCGGCACCTCACCGCGCGCGACGAGCCCCTCCGTCCCGCGGCTCACGCCGGTCCAGAGCGTCCGGACCGATGCCTCGCTGTCGGATGGGCCGGGGAGCGACTCCGACCGGAACTCGCCCTGCCCGGGGCCGATCGTCCACCATGCGTGCGCGGCATCCTCAGGATCGGGATGAACCGCGGCAGGTACCTGCGTCGTGTCCCCCGTGACCGCCATAGGGAGTACACGGAGCGCACATGGAAAAGGTTCAGTGGGTCCCTTGGTGGTGGGTGGCGGCCGGGGCGGGCGGACTGGTCGCGATCGGAGCCGCCATCCCGATGTCGCCGACGGCGGTGGCGCTCGGCCTCTCCTACCTGGTGGTGTCCACCGTGCTGCTGACCGTCGGGCTCCGCCGTCGGGGCGCGCTTCGGTTCGGACCCGCGAACGCGGTCACCGCGACCCGCTCGATGCTCGTCGGCCTCGTCACCGCACTGACCGTCGCGGCGCTCGAGGGCGCGGCGGTCGAGGGCGCGGCGGGAGAGGGCGCGGCATCCACCGTGCTGTTCGTCACACTCGTCGCCTGCGCTCTCGCGCTCGACGGTGTCGACGGGTACGTCGCCCGTCGGACGGCGAGCGAGAGCGAACTCGGCGCCCGATTCGACATGGAGGTCGACGCGTTCCTGCTGCTCGTGCTGTGCGTGTACGACGTGAGGTTCGTCGGCTGGTGGGTGCTGTCGATCGGCCTGCTGCGGTACGCGTTCGTGGTCGCCGGTGCGGTGCTGCCGTGGATGCGCCGCACGTTGCCGCCGCGATACTGGCGCAAGGTCGTCACCGCCGTCTGCGGCATCGCCCTGACCGTCGTCGCGGCGCAGGTGCTGCCGCCCGAGGCGAATCTGGCCGTCGCGGCCGCGGCGATGCTGCTGATGCTCGAGTCGTTCGGTCGCGACGTCACGTGGCTCGTCCGGTTGAACCTCAGCGGTCGCGCGCTCGTTTCCCTCGAGAGGGCCTCGACGACCTCACCTCCACCGGAGAGCAGGTAGCACCATGACGACCGCATCCACCGAAACCGCCGGGCGCGTGCTCTGGACCATGCGCATCCTCAGCGCGATCGCCCTCCTCGCCGCAGGCGCCATCCACCTGTTCCTGGTCTTCAACGGCACCGGCGGCATCCTGGGGGTGATGTTCGTCCTCAATGCCATCGCCGCACTGGTGCTCGCAATCGGGATGCTGGTGCTTCACGGCCGGCTGCTGCAGCTGGCGACGGTGCTGAGCCTGCTGTTCCTCATCGCCACGCTGCTCGCCCTGATCCTCGCGCTGACGGTGGGGCTCTTCGGCATCACCTCGTCCTGGGACATGATGCTCGTCCCCGAGACCATCATCGTCGAGTCCATCGGCATCGTGATCCTGGCCGTCACGACGGTGCTGGTGTTTCGCAGCACGCCGGCGACAGTCCCGACGAGACGCCAGGGCGTCTAACCTCGGCGGCTCGATCAGCCGAGCACGGTGAACGCCCCGCCACGATGTGGCGGGGCGTTCCTTCGTCTCGCACCGGTCAGGCGTCGGCGGTCACCTTCTCGGCGGCCAGCTTCTCCTCGTCGAGGCGGTCGAGTTCGTGCAGTGACGAGCCCTTCGTCTCGCGCAGCGACACCGCCGCGACGAGCGTGATCGCCGCCGCGATCGCCAGGTAGACGGCGACCGGCACATACGAGCCGGTGCTCGCCAGGAGAGCGGTCGCGATGATCGGTGCGAGCGAGCCGGCGACGATCGACGTCACCTGGTACCCGAGCGAGACGCCCGAGTACCGCATCCGCGTCGGGAACATCTCCGACATGATCGCGGGCTGCGGCGCGTACATGAACGCGTGGATGAACAGGCCGAGGCTGATCGCCGCGACGATGATCACCGGGTTGCGGGTGTCGAACATCGGGAAGGCCACGAAGCCCCAGGCCGCCGCGCCGATCGTGCCGATGATGTACACCGGCTTGCGGCCGAGCCGGTCGGCCAGACCGCCGATGAGCGGGATGACGATCATGTGGACGATATGGGCGATGACGAGCAGCCCGAGGATCTCGGAGGTGTCGACCTCGAGCGCCACGGCCAGGTAGGTGATCGAGAACGTCACGACCAGGTAGTACATGATGTTCTCGGCGAAGCGCAGGCCCATGGCGGTCAGCACTCCCCGCGGGTAGCGCTTGATCACCTCGACCACGCCGAAGCGCACCGCCTTCGACTGCTCGACCTCCTTCTGCACCTCGAGGAAGATCGGCGCGTCGGTGACACGGGTGCGGACGTAGTAGCCGATGGCGACGATCACGACGGAGAGCCAGAAGCCGATCCGCCAGCCCCAGGAGAGGAACTGCTCCTCGGTGAGGGTACGGCTGAGGACCAGCAGGACGAGTGTCGCGACCAGGTTGCCGATCGGGACCGCAGCCTGCGGCCACGACGCCCAGAAGCCGCGCGTCTTGTCGGGCGAGTGTTCGGCGACGAGGAGGATCGCACCGCCCCACTCACCGCCGACCGCGAAGCCCTGCGCGAAGCGGAGCGCGACCAGGAGGGCCGGCGCCCAGTAGCCGATCATGTCGAATGTGGGCAGGCACCCCATCAGGAACGTGGCGACGCCGACCAGGATGATGGCGAGCTGGAGGAGCTTCTTGCGGCCGTACTTGTCGCCGAAATGGCCGAACACGATGCCGCCGAGCGGGCGGGCGATGAAGCCGACCGCGTACGTCACGAACGCCGCGATGATCGGCGCATACGGGTCGTCCGACGGCGGGAACATGATCTTGTTGAACACGAGCGTCGCCGCGGTGGCGTAGAGGAAGAACTCGTACCACTCGACGACGGTGCCGGCCATCGATGCCGTGACGACCCGCCGCAGACTCGATTGCCTCATCGGCGCGGGGGATTCCTGGGTGGATGCCATGCGCTGGTACCTCCTTGTAGAGCGCGGAAGCGGCTCGGGGAAGCCGCTCTGCGGGACGATACCTGACGCACGATTCATGTTTCAAGGGGTGCTACGGCCATCACAGTGAGAAGTTCTGCGGAACTTCTCATCCACGGATCCGCGGAGCGGTTCGACGCTCCCCGGATCACTCCCAGGACGCGACGAGCATCCAGTGCCCGTCCACCTCTTCGACATCCATGACGCGCGTCCGGTGATCCACATCACTGCGGGCGGTGAACCGCCAGCTCTGGAACAGCCGCCCACCGTCGCATCGCGTCGGCGTGTCGATGATGCGCCACCGCTCCCCCTCGACCACCAGGCGCACCGGCCGCTCGCGCTCGCACCAGACCTGAACATCCTCTCGGGCAGCCATACGCATGTCGCTCTCCTTCATCGAATCTATGTTCGATTCTAGGACGCACGAAAGCAGCGCACAAGCGCGGATGCCGCGAAGTCAGGCGGACGCTGAGTCGGCGTCGGCCCCTGCCTCGACCGCAGCGAGATGGATCGCGGCCACGCCCTCACGGAGCGCACCGACAGGCGCTTCCACCGTCTCGTACTGGGAGGTGAATCCGTTCTCGTCGACCACCGTGATGGCCACCAGCACGTGACCTCGACGCGGCAGTCGCGACGAGGTGCGGGCAAGTCTCTTCGTCTTCATGTCCCCTCCGCGTCTCACCGTAACGGGAGCCGCCGACACCGGGGTGATACACGCCCGGGTGCCGGCGACTCACGTCGACGATGCGACCGGCGGGACCGGCACGCGTGGTCAGACCGCCTTGCTCGCAGCCGCGGCCGCCACCTGACGATGCAGCTCGTCGTGATCCTCGGTGGTCAGCGCCTCGTCGCCGCCGAAGATGTACGGCGCCCCTGCCCCCGTATCGATGAGCGCCTTGAGGCTCCCGTCGACGAACATGCCCCACGCGTTGGTGCACACGTCATAGCACTGGTCGTCGGCGGTGAGACCGTCGTGGGTGAAGATCACCTGCGTGCGCCCGTCGACGTCGGCGATGTCGAAGCGGACGGTGGTCCCGTTCCACTCCTGCTTGTCGGCGACGAAATCGAGGTGGCTGCCCGTCACCAGCCACGAGACCCGTCGGCCCGGTTCGAGCTCGGCCACCCGGAATCCGCTGTAGTGCAGTCCGGGAACCACGTAGACGAATTCGTCGTCGACGGCGGTGGTCGAGCCGGTGATCCGCCCCCACCAGCTCGAGACGTCGTTGATCGCGTCGTACGCCTCCTGCGGCGAGGCGTCGACCGTGATCGTCGTCGTGAAGTTCGCAGTCATGTTCATGCTCCTCTCTCGCGACCGGTCGGTCGACTTGCGTGATGCAAGCGACCCTAGCGACGAACGCTTGCATCACGCAAGTGCTAGATTCGACGCATGCTGGGCAAGACGTACGACTCTCAGGTGTGCTCCATCGCACGCTCCCTCGAACTCGTCGGAGAGCGGTGGAGCCTTCTGATCATCCGCGACGCCCTGTTCGCGCGGGTGACGAGGTTCAGCGATTTCCAGGCCAACCTCGGGATCGCGACCAATGTGCTCACGTCGCGCCTCGAGTCCTTCGTGGCGAGCGGCATCATGGACCACCGGGGCGCATCCGAGTACGTGCTCACGCCGAAGGGCCACGCGCTGGCCGTCGCCCTCATCGCCCTCACGGAATGGGGCGACGAATGGGCCTCGCCGATCGACCCGCCGATCCTCTATCGGCACGTCGTCTGCGACGGAGACGTCCACACGGTGGCGGCCTGCGAGACGTGCGGCACGGTACCGGCCGACGAGATCGGCATCCGCATCGGTCCCGGAATGCCGCCGGAGTATCTCGCCGCACGGCGAGGCGGATCGCGCGCGAGCGCGTGACGCCGAGGCTGGCGGCAGGGCCGCAGCGCAGCGAGGGCGGCGAGTCTCAGACCCGGGCTTCGTGCCGGCGCGGTTTGAGGCTTTCCGGAGCGTCGGTGGCCGGCATCCACTCGCACTCGAAGCTGCCGCGATAGCCGAACAGGAACCCGAACCAGCGGTTGTGGACTTCGAGGTCGACGTGGAACCGCTGGTCGGCGTCGTCGAAGTACTCGCGCAAGCGCGCGCGTCCGCTGAAGAGCATCGGGAACCGGAAGCCGATCGGGCCCTCGTAGAACCGCTGCGCGCCCGATGTGAGCAGCAACCCGCCGTCCTCGTCCGCGCTCAGCCGCAGATCGACCGCGAGGTGCTGGTGCGTGCCCAGGTAGTCCACGATCCGGTCCTCGTCGAGGATCATCGTGGCGTCGAATCTGCGCCGGTGCGCGCCGATGCGGTATTCGCGGACGAAGGTGACGGTCTCGCGGCCGAGCGGGTCGCGGTAAGGGTAGTTCTCGATGACGAACGGGACGTCGGCACCGACGTCGGGGATCAGGATGTTCCGCAGGCGCCCGATCTGCAGGAACGGGATCGTCCACCACGGCCCGCGCCGGATGGTCGTCATCACTCCCCTGCCCACGCACGCCTCGGCGGAGTCCAGACCGACGCCGAACCGTCGCTTCATCATGGGATGCAGGCGGTCGAAGTCGTCGCCGAGCGCCCGCTCGAAGATGGAGGTCATGCGGGTGCTCCGGGGTCGGGCAGAGCGGCCAGGGTCACCGGCGCGTTCTGCAGATGGTCCGCACGGCGCCGGCCCGACGCCGGCGCGCGACGGCAGCGGCCGGCGCGAGGTCGATCCGGTCGCCACCACCACAGCACGCTCCACAGCGGCCATCGCTCCGGCGGGACCCCGGTGTCGAGCCAGATGCGCAGCCGGTCGAAGCTCCAGGCCGTGGCCCAGCCCAGGACGGGGCGGACGACGACGTCCAGCACTCCCCATCCGGGGGTGTAGTCGTAGCCGGTGAGGAAGGCGATCCCGCCGTCCTGCGGGACGTAGCGCCAGTACCCGCGCCCCTCGCGGATCGGCGACAGCGGATCGCGCGTGTGGAACCGCAGCGCGGAGGTGCGTGCGCCGTCCGCGCGCTGCTTCTCGCCGATGCTCACACCGGTGCCGCTGATGCAGTGGAACGGCACACGCCGTTCGTACGCGAAGGCCGTGGCACCGGCATCCGTCAGCCCCGTCGGAGTGATCCGCGTGAACCGCACGTCCCACCGGACGTGCTGCTCCGGAACCTGCGTGGCTGTCCACACCGCCTCGAGGTCGGCGGCGATCGTCGCCTCCACGTAGATGCCGCTGCGCCTCACACGTCGACGTTACGACACCGAGGGCACTGCGCCGTCAGGACGCGGTGTTCACCCCTTGACGCTCCCCGTAGCGAGTCCCGTCTGCCAATACCGCTGCAGGAAGAGGAAGGCGACGATCAAGGGCAGGATGGAGACGAAGGACCCCGTGATCACAGTGGAGAACAGGGCCTGCGTTCCTCCGCCCGCCGAGGCTGCCGCCTGCAGCTGCGCAAGTCCGACGGTGATCGGGTAGAGCTCTGAGGTGTTGAGCATGATGAGCGGGAGGAAGTAGTTGTTCCACGTCGCGACGAGCGAGAACAGGAAGACGGTGACGAGTCCCGGCCCCAGGAGCCGCAGGCTGACCTGCCAGAAGATGCGGAACTCCCCTGCGCCGTCGACCCGCGCGGCCTCGATGAGCGTGTCGGGGATGGCGTCAGCGGCGTAGACCCGCATGAGGTACACCCCGAACGGACTCACCAGCGACGGGATGATCACCGCCCACGGCGTGTCCGTGAGCCCCGCCTGCGAGAACAGGAGGTAGGTGGGCAGCGCCAGGGCTGTCAGCGGGATCATGATCGCGCCGAGCGTGGAGCTGAACAGCACCTTCTTGCCGGGGAACTCGTATTTCGCGAAGGCGTACCCGGCCATCGCCGAAAGCACGGTGGCACCGAAGGCCGCGACCGTAGCGTAGACCACGGTGTTCAGCAGCCATCGGACGAACAGTCCGCCGCGGATCGTGAACAGCGTCTGCAGGTTCTCCCAGAGGGACAGTTCGGGCGCGAACCACAGACCGAAGGTGGAGAACAGTGCCGAGTTGTCTTTGGTCGACGACACGAACAGCCACCACAGCGGCAGGACGAAGTACAGCACGCACAGCCACAGCACGATGGTGAGCGGAAGGCTGCGTCGCCGTTCCGGTGCGAAATGGCGGGTCCCCCCGCGTCGCCCGCTGCGGGTCGCACGGCCTGTGACGATCGTGCGGGTCTCGGTGGCGGTCATGCGAGGCCCCTCCTCTCTCGACGGGCGCTTCGCTCCGAGCCCAGCTGCACGAAGTACGAGAGCACGGCGATCACCAGCCCGAGAAGGAACGCGATGGCGGCGGCGTAGTTGAGCTCCTGATTGATGAACGCCAGGTTGTACGCGTAGTAGTTCGGGGTGAAGGAGTTGGTGATCGCGTCGGGCGCGATGGCGTTGAGCAGGCTCGGCTCGGCGAAGAGCTGGAACGTGCCGATGACCGAGAAGATCACGGTCAGCAGGATCGCCGGGCGGATCGCGGGGATCTTGACGCTCCACGCGAGACGGAACTGGCCGGCACCATCGATCTCGGCCGCTTCGTACAGCTCGCCGGGGATGGACCGCAGCGCCGCGTACATGATGATCATGTTGTAGCCGACGAACTCCCACGTGACGATGTTCATCATCGAGCCGAGGATGTTCTCGGGCGAGAGGAAGTCGGGCGTGCCGAACCCGACGGCGCGCGCCATCTGCGCGATCGGACCGAAGTCGGGACCGTACAGGTAGCCCCACATCAGGGTGGCCACCACAGCAGGAACGGCGTAGGGCATGAAGATGAGCAGCCGGATGCCCTTCGACCCGCGCGCCCGCGCGGTGTCGAGCGCGAGCGCGAAGAAGAGAGACAGGCCGAGCATGATCGGCACCTGGACGACGAAGAACAGCGCCACCCGGCCGAGGCTCGCGAGGAACTGCGAGTCGGTCAGCGCGCGGACGTAGTTGGCCAGGCCGGCGAACACGTCGCCGCCGATGAGCTTGCTCTCGAACAGGCTGAGGTAGCCCGCGTAGACGAGGGGGATCACGAGCATCGTGATGAACACGATGAAGAACGGCAAGAGGAAGAGGTATGCGGCTCGATACTGCTTCCGCTTGGCGGGGCTGACGCGCCGCTTCGGCGCGGATCGTGCGGGACGCGCGGCAGGCAGCGCTGATGCGTTGGCCACGGGGTCTCCTTTCGATGGATGCGGCGGGCCGGCGTCGCGCGCCGTTCACCGACTCGGTGCGGTTCGGAGGCGGCGCCCGCCGCGCGCGGCGGGCGCCGCCGACCTCACTCGACGGTGAAGCCCTGGTCCTCTGCGTACGAGACGAGCTGGTCCTGCCAGGTGTCGAGGGCGGCGCCGATGTCCCCCTTGGCCGCGATCACCGTGCCCATGGTCTCTTCGTACGTGGAGTACACGTAGTCCATGAACGGCAGCCACTGGAACTCGGTGTCGACCGTCTGCGAGATCTCGGCGAACAGCTCGTTCACCTTCTGCCCGCCGTAGAACTCCGACTCCTGGTCGACGAAGGCCGGGTCCTCGAGCACCGACACCTGCGGCGGGAACAGGAACTGCTCCGTCGCCAGCATCATCGACGACTCCGCGTCGGTGTTGATGAACTTGGCCAGCTCGTACGCGGCGATCGGGTTCTCGCTGGACGCGAGAACCGCGTCCGACGAACCGCCCCAGTTGCCCGAGACCTGAGCGCCGTCCGACCACTGCGGCAGCGGTGCCGCACGCCACAGGCCCGAGGTGTCGGCCGCCGTGCCCTGGAGGAAGATCGGCCCCCACGCCGCGGTGAGCCACCCGGCGTACTTGCCGCTGGCGAGACCCTGGTACCAGGTGTCGTTGAAGTCCACGTCGGTGGAGATCAGGTCGGCCTGGATGAGCTCGGTCCAGTAGTCGGCGACCCTCTTCGCCTCGTCACTGTTGACGTCGATGGAGACGGTCTCCTCTCCGTCATAGCCGAACGGCTTGATGCCGGCCTGCCAGAAGAAGCCGATCATCTGGCCGGCCTGCGTGGCGCCGAGGTTGGAGATGTACGAGCCGGTCGTGTCCTTGACTGCCTGCGCGGCGACGGCGTACTCGTCCCACGTGGCGGGCGGCTCGGTGATCCCGGCCGCGTTGAGGATGTCTTCGCGGTAGAGGTTGCCCATCGGGCCGACGTCCTGCGGGATGGCCCACACCTCATCGCCGGGAGACACCTGATTCCACGCCCAGTCGACGAACTCGTCCGAGAGGTCGTCGCCGCCGTATGGCGCGAGGTCCAGAAGCGACTCGGGCAGGACGAACGAAGGGATGTACTGGTACTCGATCTGCGCCACGTCCGGAGCGCCTTCGCCCGCCTCGATCGCGCTGCGGAGCTTCTGATAGTGCGGCAGGCCCTGGCCGACGTTCTCGACCTTCACCGTGATGTCCGGGTACTTCGCCTCGAAGAGATCGACTTCGTTCTGGATGTCGGGGACCCATGTCCAGAACGTCAGCTCGGTCGGAGTGCTCATCGCCTCGTCGATCTGGTCCTGTGTGATCGGTCCCTGCGCGTCGCCATCGCTCCCGCCCGGGGCGCACCCGGTGAGGAGCACTGCGACCGTGGCCGCGCCGACGGTCAGCGTCGCTGCTGTTCTGCGTGCCTTCTTCATGATTGCTCTTTCTTCTCGGTGGGATCCAGAGATCCCCTGGGTGCTCACTTCCCGACGAGGCAGCGTGTGGACCACGCCGGAAGGGAGATCTCGGTGCCTGCCGTCAGCTGCTCCGTCGTGACGGCGTCCTCCAGATCGATGCGGGGAGTAAAGGCTTGCGCTTCGCCGCTCCAGTTGAAGAGGAACCACACGCGCCGGCCGTCGGGGAGCGACCCCGAGCTCACGGTGACGGGAAGCGCGCGCGCCGTTGCGATCGCGTCGGCGTGGAGCGTCGGCGCGGCCCAGCGCAGGATGTCGGCCGCCAGAGCGGCGGAGGGGACAGTGCCGACGACGGTGATCCGTCCGTCGCCATGCTCCTGCGAGGTGACCGCGGCGAAGTCGCCGAAGCGGGGGTGCTCGTAGCGCACGACGGTGTCGGCGCCGTTCGGGAGGAGGCCGTCCGCCCACAGCGTCGCTGTCGCACCCTCGGACAGTGTCAGGCCCGCCTCCGACGAGACGGGCAGCGTCTCCTGAAGGTTGGAGAATTCCTCGTAGCTGACGCCGGCGGCATCTGCCAACAGCGCCGGCGCGACACTCACCCGGGCGCGAGCCTCCTCGTCGCCGTATCCGGTGCGGATGCCGACGATCAGGTGACCTCCGGCGGCTGCATACTCGCGCAGGAGCTCGAGATGGTCATCCGTGGCGACGTACAGACCGGCCGCGACGAGGACGGGGAACCGTGCGGCCAGTTCCCTCGCACCCCACGAGAGCGCCTGATCGGGATGCAGGACACGTGCCTGCGCACCGCTGTCGATGACGCCGCGATGGTACGCGTCGAAGATGCGGGCGTAGGAGGAGCGATCCGGCTCCCCCGTTCCGGTGGGGAATGTCGGGAAGAACTCCATCGCGAAACGCGAGTCGTTCGACCAGAGGATCGCGACGTCGGCGTCAGGTTCGTATCCGTCGAGCAGATCGCCGATCGCCGCGAGGTCCGCACCGACCTCCGCGAGCTCACGGTAGACCCGCCCAGGCTGGAGGCTGTGAGGGAGGATGCCTCCCCAGTACGTCTCGGTGCCGTACGGAAGCGAATGCCAATGCCAGTACTCGATCATCGCCGCGCCGCGTGAGACGAAGGCGAACGCCGCCTGGGTCAGCTGGCCGGGATAGGGCGGCATATTGAAATCCGAGCCTCCGATGGACTGCGCGTCTGTCTCGGTGACGAGGAACCTGCGCTGGTTGGAGGAGAACAACCGGTCCGCCTGACGGAACAGCGATGCGACCCCGCTGGTCGTCCACGGCGTGATCGGGGCCAGATCCTTCGTCGCGTCCAGGTGGTCCTGCATCGCGTAGTAGGGGTTTCCCGCCGTGATGTCGAGTGATCGGACGAGCTTCTCGTCGTCCAGTCCCGGACGCGGGTAGGCGATGCATGTCGTCACGAATTGCTCGGGCGTCGCGTACTCGCGCACGATGTCGGCCTGCCAGGCGATGAACTCGCTCGTGAGTTCCGCCTGGTACCGACGCCAGGCCAGGTCGTACTGCGGCAGCGAGTTGCCATCCGGCGTCCACAGATCGGACCAGTCGGACAGCCGGTGCGACCAGTAGGTGAGGCCCCACTCGCGATTGATCGTGTCGACGTCGCCGTACTTGGCGGCGAGTCGCCGCACGAACCGCCGGAACGTGCCGCGGTTGTGGAAGAGCACCATGCCGGGCTCGTTGTCGACCTGGAAGCCGATCACCGCGGGGTGTGCGGCGTACCTGCCCACGACGGCCCGGATCACGCGCTCCGCATGGAAGCGGAAGGCAGGGTGCGAGTAGTCGACCTCCTGTCGCGCCCCCCAGGGCATCGGCCTGCCGGTGCCGACCTCGGCGGCGATCTCGGGGTAGGCGCTCTGCAGCCATGGCGGGATCGCGTATGTCGGGGTGCCCAGCACGACCGCGATGCCGCGCGCGTGCGCGCCGTCGAGCACTGGCTGCAGCCACTCCAGATCGAACTCGCCGTCACGCGGCTCCCACGTCGACCACACCGACTCACCGACGCGGATGACGGTGAAGCCTGCGGCCTTCATCAGGTCCAGATCCAGTTCGACACGATCCGACTGGTGGTACTCCGCGTAGTACGCGGCGCCGAAGAGGATGCCGGATCGGGCGAGCTGCATGGGTGACTCCGTTGTCGTGGGGAAGCCGCATGTTTTCGGAAACATGGGTGCCGGGTCAGTATGTTTCCGATAACATCGCGATGTCAAGCGACAATCGAGGAACCGTGACTGAAGTGACCGAACCGCAACCTCCGACGCCCGTCGCGTCGGGGCGGGCAGCGACGATCTACGACGTCGCTCTGGTAGCCGGCGTCTCGCACCAGACGGTCAGCCGATTCCTGACCGGCTTCCCGGGCATCCGCGCCGAGACCAGGGCCCGCGTGGAGGCAGCGCTCGCCGAGCTCGACTACCAGCCGAACCTCTCCGCCCGCAGTCTGAAGTCGGGGCGCCCCCACCGGATCGGCGCCCTCGTCCACGACGAGACGGAGACCGGCCCCAGCCTCACCGCGCACGGCGCGACGATGCAGGCGCGGGAGTCGGGCTACCTGCTCGACCTGATCTCTCTGGACGCCCATGACCGCGACTCGATCGAGAAGACGCTTGCGTTGATCGGGCCGAACTCTCTGGCCGGAGTCCTCGCACTCGCGTCGACGGATGAGATGGTCCGCGCCTTCGACGCCGCCCACTTCACCACGCCTGCCTTCGTGCACACCGAGGCCGACGACACCCGTCTGGCCAAGACCGACGTCTCCCGCGTCGGCATCCCCGCCCTCATCGCCTACCTGCGCGACCTCGGCCACCGCCGGGTCGCCCATGTGGCAGGCCCGGCGAACTGGTCCGCCGGCCGCAACCGTGCGCGCGCCTTCGCAGCGGCGATCGACGCATTCGGTCTCGTCCATGCCGGGGAGCTGGCCGGTGACTGGTCCGCACGGTCCGGGTTCGAAGCCATAGCGGGCCTCGAGGCTCTCTCCGACGCCACCGCCTATGTGGTCGCCAACGACCAGATGGCGATCGGCACCATCCTCGCCCTGAAGCGACGGGGCCTGCGCGTTCCCGGCGACGTCAGCGTCGTCGGCATCGACGATCTCCCCGAGTCGGCGTACATCGATCCGCCGCTGACGACGCTGCGGGTCGACCACGCGGCGCGAGGGCGCGAGGCGGTCGCCTCTCTCATCGGGCAGATCGAGGGGGTTGCTCCTCGGTCCGTGCACATCGAGATACCGCAGGTGGTCGTGCGCGAGTCGTCCGGCCCGGCCCCGGCTCATCGCTGAGAGGCTCTCCGGAGGCAAGAAGAAAGCCCCGGAGAATCGGCGAGATTCCGGGGCTGTCCGTAGCAGGAGCGGGGCTTGAACCCGCGACCTCACGATTATGAGTCGTGCGCTCTCACCAACTGAGCTACCCTGCCGCACGGCATCCGTGGTGAATGGAAATGGATGCTGCGAGCCCCGAGTCAGGATTGAACTGACGACCCCTTCCTTACCATGGAAGTGCTCTGCCACTGAGCTATCGGGGCGTGCTGCCTGCGAGCAGGCAACTAGAAGAGAATACCAGAGGCGCGGCATCCTTCCGAACCGGTCAGCCCACGGTGTGGGTGCCGTCGGTGTACTCCTGGAGCCACGGCCAGGGGTCGATCGCGGTGGTGCCGTTCTTGAGGATCTCGAAGTGCGTGTGGGCGCCGTAGGAGCGTCCGGTGTTGCCCGTGTGGCCGATCACGGTACCCACCGTGACCTGCTGGCCCGGGGTGACCTCCAGCGATCCGTACTGCATGTGCGCGTAGTGGCTCGAGAAGAGCTGACCGTCGATGATGTGGTCGATGATCACGTGCACGCCGTAGGCGCCGCCGGCCTCCGATGCGACACGGACGGTGCCGCCGGCAATGGCCTGCACGGGCGCGCCGTTGCCGGGCGTGAAGTCGATGCCCTCGTGCATGCGACCCGAGCGCATGCCGAACCCGTACGACATCGTGACGCCCACCGCGAAGGGCCACTGGATGTTCGAGTTCTGGTTGTTGTGGAACAGGTTCGAGAAGTTCTTGATCCCGGCCTCGGACGCGAGCTGGGCGGTCGTCGTGGTCGTGTAGTTCTCGGTGCGCTGGAGCGTGTCGTTCTGGGCGTCGCCCGGGGCGACGTACGCCTGGATCTCGGCCTCGTCGATCACCGGCACCGTGTTGTCGCCCATGGCGACGACCGAGAGCGAGGCGTCGGTGCCGTTGACCGCGGCGACCGCCTCGGCCGGCGTCGTCATGCCGACAGCCATGAGACCGACGATGCCGAAGACGCCCACAGAGAACGACGCGGTCGCGACGCGCTTGAAGGCTGCACCGCGGCGCGCCGGCGAGCGGCGGGGGGCGGTGTGCCGTGCGGGCTCGGCGTCGGCGTCGGCCTCGCCTGCGGGTGCCGCGTTCTGGACGGGGGTTTCGCCGGTGAAGGCGAACAGGCGCGAGGCGGCCTCGAACTCGTCGACATCGGATGCCGTGGGCTGCGGAATCGGCCCGGTGAGGGGTCCGACACGCTCGGGGCGGGGGTCGGCGTGAACCTGGGTCGTCGGGGTCTCGGCGGGCTTCGACTCGGACGCGGCGGCCGGCTGCGGGGCGGTGGCCTCAGACG
>NZ_JBJDRL010000077.1:0-17731 GCF_044987475.1 Microbacterium sp. ZW CA_36 | reverse complement strand
GCTCTGGCTAACGCCGACGATCCCGCCGACTTCGTGGCAGCGTCGCCGTCGCGCTTCCACGCCGCCGCGGAGGTCGCGAGCCGCCTGGAGCGTGCGGGGTTCACGCGCCTGGATGAGGCGGCCGGCTGGCCGGCTCCGGCGGGAGGAAAGTTCGTCGTCGTGCGCGACGGTGCGGCGATCGCATGGGTCGTGCCGCCGTCCGCGACCGCCGCCACGGGTGTGCGCATCTTCGGCGCCCACAGCGACTCCCCGGGATTCAAGCTCAAGCCGAAGCCGACGACCGGAAAGCTCGGCTGGCTGCAGGCCGGAGTCGAGATCTACGGGGGACCCCTGCTGAACTCGTGGCTCGATCGAGAGCTCCGCCTGGCCGGCCGCCTCGTGCTCGACGACGGCAGGAGCGTGCTGGCGTCGACCGGCGCGCTCCTGCGCCTGCCGCAGCTCGCGATCCACCTCGACCGTGAGGCCAACGACCACCTCGCCCTCGACAAGCAGTCGCAGACCCAGCCGGTGTGGGGGCTCGGTCCTGCGGACTCGGCCGATATCCTCGGCGAGCTCGCGCGTGAGGCCGGCGTCGACGCCGCGCGCATCCGCGGGTACGACATCGTGACGGCCGACTCCGCCGCGGGCGCCACCTTCGGACTGGACGACGTCTTCTTCGCCTCCGGGCGGCTCGACGACCTCGCGTCGGTGCATGCGGGGCTCGTCGCGCTGGAGCGCGCGGCCGAAGGCCACGACGCCGAGCACATCGCGATGCTCGCGGTGTTCGACCACGAAGAGGTCGGATCCGGCACGCGTTCGGGTGCCGCCGGCCCCTTCCTCGCCGACGTGCTCGAGCGCCTGTGGCTGTCTCTCGGCGCCGACCGCGAGCAGCAGCTGCGTGCTCTGGCGTCATCGTGGTGCGTCTCGAGCGACGTCGGACATTCGGTCCACCCGAACTACGCCGAGAAGCACGACCCGGTCGTGCAGCCCGTGCTCGGGTCGGGTCCGATCCTCAAGATCAACGCCAACCAGCGGTATGCCACGGATGCCGCGGGCGCGGCGGCGTGGAACGGATGGTGCGCGGCAGCAGGCGTCACCAGCCAGGAGTTCGTCTCGAACAACGCCGTGCCGTGCGGCTCGACGATCGGCCCGATCACCGCGACACGCCTGGGCATCCGGACCGTGGATGTCGGCATCCCGATCCTCTCGATGCACTCCGCACGCGAGCTCGCCGGCGTCAGTGACCTGTGGGACCTCGCCCGCGTCGCCGAGACGTACTTCCGCGGCTGAGTCCTCGGCGCGCTCTTCGCCGCTCTGACACTTCGACGGCTCGAACGCAACCCCCTCCGCGGATCCCGCGCGGCGCGGAGAGGGTGTGTGAGAGACCCAGGAGGAGCGCATGAAGGCGATGACGTACCGCGGACCGTACAAGCTGCGCGTCGAGAGCAAGCCCGAGCCGAGGATCGAGCACCCCAATGATGCGATCGTGCGCGTCGAGCTGGCTGCGATCTGCGGATCGGATCTGCATCTGTACCACGGCATGATGCCCGACACCCGCATCGGTCACACGTTCGGCCATGAGTTCATCGGCACGGTCGTGGATGTCGGCGGATCGGTCGAGCGGCTGCGTGTCGGCGACCGCGTGATGGTGCCCTTCAACATCTACTGCGGCTCCTGCTACTTCTGCGCGCGGGGCCTGTTCTCGAACTGCCACAACGTCAATCCCAACGCGACGGCGATCGGCGGCATCTACGGCTACTCGCACTCGACCGGAGGGTACGACGGCGGGCAGGCCGAGATGGTGCGCGTGCCGTTCGCGGATGTCGGACCCTCGGTGATCCCCGACGACATCGCCGACGAGGACGCGCTGCTGCTCACCGACGCGTTCTCGACCGGCTACTTCGGAGCCCAGCTGGCCGATATCGACGAGGGCGACACCGCCGTCGTGTTCGGCGCCGGCCCGGTCGGACTCGCTGCCGCGCGGTCATGCTGGCTCATGGGTGCAGGACGCGTGATCGTCGTCGATCATCTGGACTACCGCCTGCAGAAGGCACGCGACTTCGCGTACGCCGAGACGGTGGCGTTCACCCAGGTCGGTGACATCGTGCGTGAGCTGAAGCGGATGACGGACGGGCTGGGAGCGGACGTCGCGATCGACGCCGTCGGGGCGGAGGCCGACGGTCATGTGATCCAGCACGTGACCTCGGCGAAGCTCAAGATGCAGGGCGGTTCGCCGGTGGCGCTGAACTGGGCGATCGACTCCGTCCGCAAGGGCGGCACCGTGTCGGTCATGGGCGCCTACGGACCGATGTTCAGCGCCGTGCGGTTCGGCGATGCGATGAACAAGGGCCTGACGCTGCGGATGAACCAGGCGCCCGTCAAGCGCCAGTGGCCCCGGCTCTTCGAGCACATCCGGGCCGGCCACCTCCGGCCGAGCGATCTCGTCACGCACCGCATCCCGCTCGACCACATCGCCGAGGGGTACCACCTCTTCTCGACGAAGCTCGACGACATCATCAAGCCGGTCATCGTCCCGGCCGCCTGACGCTCGAATCGGAGGACGACATGCCGTACACCGCGAACAAGCCCGGTTCCGCCCCCACAGCCGACCAGCTGCGCGCCCGTATTCCCGGCTGGGGAGCCGACGCCGACCCTGCTGATCGCCCCGCAGTGCCGCGTGAGCAGCCTGGCATCCAGACGGGTGCGCACTGGGAGATACCCGAGGACCAGGGCGGACGCGGCGGGCGCGAGAAGTCCATCGAGCATGCGCGGCTGACGCCGGTGTTCGGCACGGCGCAGCCGTTGCGCGGGCTGGCAGGGCGCGTCCGGCGCTACGCGTACGAGACGTACAGCGAGGGCCAGACCGCCCACTGGCTGCTCCTGATGCTCGGCGACCGCATCGACTCGACGACCGCCCACATGAAGTCGCTCTTCACGCGACGGCCCGACGACCCGATCGCGAAGAGCGGCATCCTCGGCGAGCGAGGGCACCGGTCGATCTCGTCGCGCTTCGGCCGGGGCCGTACCGACCTGAAGCACGCGTGGCTCGATCCCGTCCTCGTGCTGGGACCCTGGGTGATCGCCGGCACGCTGGTCATCATGCTCGGCCGCGCGATCGTGCGCCCGGCCGCGAGGCGGCGCGGCGTCCGGGGATGACGGCGACCGCGGCCGGGTCTACCGGTCGAGGGCCAGGTACTGGTGGGTGAAGGCGATGGCCATGCCGCCCTCGCCGACGCCCGCGACGACCCGCTTCACCGAGCCGGAGCGCACGTCGCCCACTGCGAAGACGCCCGGAGCGGTCGTCTCGAGGGCGAACGGGCGCCGCGTCTCGGCCCATGATCCCGACTCGAGGGCATCCGCCCCCGTCAGCACGAAGCCGCGCCCGTCGAGCGCGACCTGCGGTGGCAGCCAGGCGGTCTCGGCATCGGCTCCGATCATGACGAAGAGCACGTCGACGTCGCGGCGCCGCACGTCGCCGGTGCGCCGATCGGCGACGTCGGCGGCCCGCAGGCTGTCGGCCCCGTACAGCGCGACGACTTCGCTGCGCGTCTCGACCCGGATCGCCGGGATGGCCGAGATCTGGTCGATGAGATACCTCGACATGCCGGCCTCGAGCGACTCGCCTCGCACGAGCAGCGTGACCGAGCGCGCGTGGCGGCTGAAGAACAGCGCGGCCTGGCCGGCGGAGTTGCCGGCGCCGATGATGCAGACGTCCGCGCCCTGCGCGACGGCGGAGTCGCTGCGGGCGGCGCCGTAGTAGACGCCGCTGCCGAGGAATCTGCCGACGCCGTCGAGGGGGAGCGTGCGCCACACGACACCGGTGGCGAGGATCACCACCTCGGCGCTGACGACATCGCCGCTGTCGAGCGTCAGGTCGTGCGTCGCCGGGTCCAGTGCCTCGACGGTGCGCGTGACCACCAGCTCCGCGCCCAGGCGCTTGGCCTGCTTGAACGCCCGGCTCGCGAGATCATCGCCCGAGATGCCGAACGGAAATCCGGTGTAGTTCTCGATCCGGGTCGACGTGCCTGCCTGACCACCGGGCGCGAATGTCTCGACGACGAGCGTACGGAGCCCTTCCGCCGCGGCGTTCACGGCCGCCGTGAGACCGGCAGGCCCAGCACCGAGGATGACGACGTCGTAGTGGCGGGCTGACGGCGCCACATCGAGCCCCACGGCTTCGGCGACCTCGCGCATCGTCGGGTTCGCGAGCCGTCGTCCGTCGGCGAGTTCCAGGACGGTGTCGTCGACCGCGTCGGGGGCGGCATCCGCTGTCACATTCTCGAAATCGACCTGGTTGCGGGTGAGGAAGCCGCTCACGCGATGTGCTCGTGCGCTGCGCTTGGTGTGGATCAGTCGCACGCCGGGCTCGCGCTGCTCGGCGGCCATCGTCTGCAGGGAGTCGAGGTAGCGGCGTGCGAGGGTGGCCACCCGGTCGGGCACCGACGGGGCGAGCGCGGCGAGCGTGTAGTACACGGTGGGCTCGAGCTTCAGCACGCGCGTCGATCCGGCGGCGCGGCCGCTGGCAGGGAACGGCGTGCTGAGCGTCATCGGCACCTCGCCGAAGAACTGGCCCGGCTTGCGTGTGCCGATGACGCGCTCGTCGCCGTTCACGATCTTGGTGATCTCGGCGAGGCCATCGACCACGATGAAGAGCGACCGCTCGTCGCCCTCGTGCGCGAAGTACTCGCCGGGTGCGAGCCGGATGTCCTCGACGGCGCCGACGAGGTAGGCGAGGCCTTCGTCGGGCACCCCTTCGAAGACGCGCATCGCGCGCAGACCGTCGACGGTGATCATGCGGCTCCCCAGCAGCCAGGCAGGAGCGCGCTGCGCACCCGGCGGCGCGATGCGCCACGCAGCGAAGCTACCGGGATGGCCGAGCGCCGGTCAACCGGGGTGACTCGTCCCCACCCGGCCGCCCGCGACGTCGGCGGATCGGCGTAGCCTGAACGGATGCCGCAGCCCACGACTCCGCAGGACGGCGAGGTGCGGGTCGCCAGGGCGCTCGGCGCACGCGCGCAGCTCGCTGCGCTGGCAGCCGATGCCGACGTCGCGCCGCTGATCGACCTGCCGGCGCAGGCGGACCCGCGGCCGGCGGCGGTGCTGATGCTGTTCGGTGTGCTGGACTCCCTGCCGAGCGATCACGACGCTCAGGCGCGTGCCGTGTCGCGCGATCTCGACGTCCTTCTCCTCGCCCGCGCCACGACGCTGCGCGCACATCCCGGTCAGGTCGCCTTCCCCGGCGGACGCCTCGACCCGGGCGACGACGGCCCGGTCGCGGCCGCGCTCCGCGAAGCCCGTGAAGAGACCGGGCTCGACACCGCGGGCGTCGAGGTGCTCGGAGAGCTCACCGACATCTCCCTCGCGTTCTCGCAGCACCTCGTGACGCCGGTGCTGGGCTGGTGGCGGCATCCGTCCTCCGTCCGCGTCGTCGACGAAGCCGAATCGGCAGCGGTGTTCCGGGCGCCTGTCGCCGACCTGCTGAACCCCGCCAACCGCGGCGTGACGGTGATCCGCCGCGACGGACACGAGTGGCGCGGTCCTGGATTCCTCGTGCGGCATGCGACGGGGGAGCACCTCGTGTGGGGCTTCACCGGGATGGTGCTCGACGGGCTGTTCGATCGCCTGGGGTGGAGCGAGCCGTGGGACGACGCCCGCGAACTGCCGCTCGTGCTGCCCGACTGACGGTGGGACTCAGCGGTAGCGGTAGTGCTGCGCGCTGGTATTGACCCACCCGACGAAGCGGCGTGCCTCGGGGTCGTGGGCGGCGGGATAGGGCGCGACCCACACCTGGGCGCCCGCGACCACCAGGTGCGGCGTCATCCGGTTGATCGCCCGGTTGATGGTGCGCGGGGTGATGGGCCCGGTCGGGCCGAACATGCGTCGCTCGACGGCCGCTCGCGTGAAGGCCGGTCGCCGCAGCAGCGCGTCCCCGGAGTCGAGGGATGCCTCGACTTCGGCGACCGGCTGGCTCAGGTCTCCGAAGTGGATCCACCGGCCGTCGATGACGATGCCCGCGAAGTCCTGCTCCTGGCCGCTGTAGCGCACGTCGGCGGTCCACCGGCGTCCGTCCCACCACCGGGTGCGTCCGCGCTGGTCGTCGTACCAGCCGGGCAGAGCGGGGCCGGCCGCGGCGGGTCCGGCATCCGTCCGCAGTTCGATGTCGGGCGCGCGCAGGTCGATGTACTCCTCGGTCCAGTGGGTGCCGTCCCACCAGCGCTGCTTGCCCGAGCCGTCGTCATACCACCCGGGTGCGGGTTGCGTGGCCATGCACCGAGGGTAGTTCGTGACACCGGAGGTCGGCGAGCGACCCGTCCGGTTCCTGGCGACGGCAGACTGGACGAATGCCTTCCGTCGACGACATCCTCCCCGCTGACCGACGCCATCTCCTCGAACTTCCGGTGTACGCGCACCTCGGCACGATCCGCCCCGACGACACCGTCCAGGTGAACCCGATGTGGTTCGAGTTCGACGGCGAGCACGTGCGGTTCACCCACACGAACTACCGGCAGAAGTACCGCAACCTGCAGCACAACCCGTCGATGTCGCTGTCGATCATCGACCCTGATCACCCGTTCCACTACCTGGAGGTCGCCGGCCGGCTCGTCGAGGTCGTCCCCGACCCCGAAGGCGGCTTCTACGTGCGGCTGCAGAACCGCTACGGCAACCCGAGCACCACGCCGCCCCGCGACAAGGCCGACCGCGTGATCCTCGTCATGTCGATCGAGCGCGCGACGAAGCAGTAGCCGCCGGGGCTGGCACCCGGCGATCGCGCGGCGCATGCTGGAGCGATGAGCGACCCGCCCCGCAAACACGGCCCGCCACGACTCGCGGTACGGGTGACCGAGCCGGTCGGCCGCGCACTGGCGGGCAGGCGATGGTTCCCGCTGTGGGCCGTGGTGCACCACCGCGGACGCCGCAGCGGCACCCCGTATGCGACCCCCGTCGCCGTGGTGCCGACGGCCGACCGCGACGCGATCCTCATCGGCCTTCCGTGGGGCGCCGACACGAACTGGGCGCTCAACATCGTCGCGGCGGGCGGCGCGACGCTGCGGTGGCGAGGCGGCGACGTAGGCGCCACCAATCCGCGCATCGTGGACGCCGACGAGGCGGCCGGCGTGGCGAAGGCCCCCTTCCGTCCCATCGTCAGACGGATGCCGGCGGCCATCGTCCTGCGCCGGGTGCGACCCGTGTGACTCTGCCAGGCGTGCGCCGCGCGCCCCCATGGGCCCGGCTCAGGCGAGCGCGCGCAGCCTCTCGAGCAGTGGCCCGGCGGCCTCGGCGAGGAATCTTTCCTGCTCTTCGTCGCCGATCTGCACGAGAGCGACGTCGGTGAAGCCGGCGTCGAGGTAGGGGCGCACGCTCTCCGCGAGCTCGTCGAGATCCGGTCCGCACGGAATCGACGATGCGATGTCGTCGGGCCGCACGAATCTGCTCGCGGCTTCGAAGCCGGCGGGCGTCGGCAGCTCCGCGTTGACCGGCCAGCCGCCGCCGAACCACCGGAACTGCTCGTGGGCGCGCTGGACGGCGGTGTCCCTGTCGGGATCCCACGAGATCGGGATCTGCCCGATCTTGCGGGATCCGCCGTCGGTGCCGGGTCCGGCATCCGTGCGGCGCGCATCATCCCAGAGCTGCACCAGTTCGGACTTCGGCTCGACGGCGATCATGTGGTCGGCCATGGGAGCGAACGATGCGATCGACTCGTCGCCCGACACGGCGACGCCGATCTCGACCCGGGTGCCGGGCACATCCCAGATGCGCGCGGAGTCCACGCGGAAGTGCTCGCCCTGGTACGTCAGCAGCTCGCCCGAGTGCAGCTCGCGGATGATCTCGATGGCCTCGACCAGCCGGTCCTGGCGGACGTCGACGTTGGGCCATCCCTGACCGACGACGTGCTCGTTGAGATTCTCGCCGGATCCCAGCCCGAGGACGAACCGGCCTTCGCTGAGGATCTGCAGCGTCGCCGCCTTCTGGGCGACGACCGCCGGGTGATAGCGCATCGTCGGGCAGGTCACATACGTCATGAGCTCGACGCGCGAGGTCGCATGGGCGACGGCGCCCAGCACCGTCCATGCGTACGGCGAGTGCCCCTGGCTGACGAGCCACGGCGAGTAGTGGTCGCTCGAGACCTCGAAGTCGAAGCCGGCATCCTCCGCCGTCTGTGCGTAGCGGACCAGCTCACGAGGACCGCTCTGCTCGCCCATCAGCGTGTATCCGAATCGTGTCATGCGCGCGACGATACGCACGGCCGGGAACGAGTGCCGGGGGATTGCGACCCCGGGTCACGAGTGCTATCCGGACGTCCCGCAGGCCCAACATGGGGGCACGGCTGGAGAGCGGGCGCGACGCGCGATCGACCCCCCGGATACGATGGAGCGCATGGGAACGATCTGCAGCACGCCGATGACGGCGTGCGTCTTCTTCATTCGCGACCGCCGCGCCTGACGGCGCGCTCGCTGGTTCTCGCGTAACGCGCGCCGTCGTCCGGGATGTCCTCGCACCCCGGCCGCGCGTCCTCTCCCCGGCCGTCCACGGCCTCCTCGATCGACGCCTGCGTCGGGGTGCTCCCCTCTTCTTCAACTTGGAGCACCTCCCATGCGAAACCGTTCCGTACACGGTGGCCGGCACGAACTCGGCCAGAACTTCCTCACCCACCGCCCGACGATCCACAGCATCGTCGAACTCGTCGCCGACACCCGCGGGCCGATCCTCGAGATCGGCGCGGGTGACGGTGCGCTCACCGTTCCCCTCGCCGGCCTCGGGCGCGATCTCGAAGCGATCGACATCGACGAGCAGCGCGTGCAGCGGCTGCGCCGGCGGCTGCCGCACGCCCGCATCGCCCACGCCGACGCCCTCCGGCATCCGCTCGACCGCCCGGTGCTGGTCGGCAACGTGCCGTACCACCTCACGACGCCGATCCTGCGCCGCCTGCTCACCCGCGACCGGTGGCGGCACGCCGTTCTCCTGACACAGTGGGAGGTCGCCCGCAAGCGCGCGGGAGTCGGCGGGGGCACCATGATGAGCGCCCAGGCGGCACCGTGGTTCGAGTTCGCGCTGCACGGCCGCGTGCCCGCGCGGCACTTCCGCCCCATGCCGAGCGTCGACGGCGGCATCCTCGGCATCACCCGGCGGGGTTCGCCGCTCGTCGATTCGCGTGAGCGAGCGGCGTACGACCGCTTCGTGCGCGAGGTCTTCACAGGGCGCGGCGGCGACCTCGCCGCGATCGTGCAGCGTTCCTCGGGGCTCGGCCGGCCCCGCATGCGGCGGGCGCTCGCCGACCTGGGTGTCGGCGCCGGCGCCCTGCCCCGCGACCTCCGTCCGGCGCAATGGGCCGGGCTGTGGGAGGCGGTGCGGTCATGACGCGGTGGCGACGCGGGTGCATGCGGAACGGGCATGCCGCTGCCCCGTGAGGGCTGTCGGGCCGTCGGTGCGTGCCGCTAGCGTGGGCGGCGTCACGCGCCGTCGATCGCTGGAGGTCCCGCATGTCACCCGTCGTCGCCACCATGTCGATCTCGCTCGATGGGATCGGCGCCGGTGTGAACCAGACCGAGGAGCGCCCGTTCGGCGAGGTACCCGAGAACGCCCTGCACCGGTGGATGTTCGAGACGCCCGAAGAGAACCGTGCCGAGATGGAGGCGATCGTCGATGCTGGTGCCTTCATCATGGGGCGCAACATGTTCGGTCCCGTCCGCGGCGGGTGGGATCGGGACTGGCGGGGCTGGTGGGGTCCGACCCCGCCGTACCACCGCCCCGTCTTCGTGCTGACCCACTACCCGCGTGCGTCGATCGAGATGGAGGGCGGTACGACGTTCCACTTCGTCACCGACGGCATCCACGCGGCGCTCGATCGGGCTCGCGATGCTGCGGGCGACCTGCCCATCCACGTCGCTGGCGGCCCGTCGACGACCAACGCCTATCTCGCCGCAGGACTCATCGACGAGCTGGCGCTGCAGATCTCGCCGAGCATCGTCGGCGGCGGGCTCCGGCTGTTCGACGGGGTCGGGCCTCAGCGCCTCGAGCAGATCGCGGGGCGGCAGGCGTCGCTCGTCACGCACGTGCGGTATCGCGTGCTTCCCGCGGACTCCGCGTGACCCCGCATCGGCTCACGCGGGAGCAGGCTCGCCGCATCGTCGTGCGCGCGCAGCTGCTCGACGCCGATCGTCCCGGTGACGTCGTCGAGGTCGCCGAGCAGCTCGGCTACATCAAGATCGACCCCACGTCGACCATCGCGCCCTGCGAGCACACGGTGCTGTGGTCGCGCATCGGCTGGTCGTACGAGCCGGGTCAGCTGCGCAAGACGGTCGAGGACGACCGCCTGCTGTTCGAGTTCGACGGCGCGTTCCGGCCGATGAGCCTGCTGCCGCTGATGTTGCCGGGCATGCGCCGCTGGCCGCAGCGCGAGAGCAGCCAGCAGTGGCTGGCGGCGAACGCGGGATTCCGGGCCGACGTGCTGGCGCGACTGCGCGCGGAAGGTCCGCTGCTCGCGAGCGACATCCCCGACACGGCGCAGGTAAGCCGCGCACCCGACGGCTGGTCGGGCGCGAACCAGGTGCCCCACCTGCTCGACTTCCTGCTGCGTCAGGGCGAGGTGGCGGTCACCGGGCGCGAGGGGCGCCATCGCCGTTGGGATCTCGCCGAGCGCGTCTACCCGCAGGATCTGCCGGAGTACGACGATGATGAGGCCGCCGCGCTGCTCGCCGCACGGCGCCTGCAATCCGCGGGCATCGCGAAGCCGCACTGGTACTGGACCGGTGTCACGAAAGACAGCGGGGAGCCCGCGGCGATCGAAGGCAGCTCCGTGAAGTACCGCGTCGATCCCGAGGCGCTCGCCGCGCTCGAGGACGAGGACTCCGGCGGCCGCGTCGCGTTCCTCAACCCGTACGACAGCATGCTGTTCGACCGCAGACGTCTCGAGGAGCTGTTCGAGTTCACCTACGTGCTCGAGCAGTTCAAGCCGAAGGCCCAGCGTCGGTACGGCTTCTTCGCTCATCCGATCCTCATGGGCGACCGCTTCGTCGGGATGCTCGACGCCGAAGTCGACCGTGAACGCGACATGCTGAAGGTCACGGCGGTCCACGAGTTCCTCCCGTTCGAGCCGGAGGAGTCCGACATCGTGCGCGCCGAGATCGCCGACCTCGCCGAATGGCTCGGCGTATCGGTGACCGGACTGCCCTGAGCGGGCGGATGCCGACGCGCGCGGGGGTCCGCGCATCGCACCCGCGCGGCGGTGATGAGGCGTGGGAGCATCGACGTCTCGCTACGCTCGATCACGTGACTCCTCGTACGCTCGCCGGTGGCGCGATCCTTCGTGAGGCCCGGCGCGGCGACGAACCCGGCATCCTCGCGTGCATTCACGGACTCGCGGTGTACGAACGCGAGCCCGACGCGGTCGAGAACACGGTGGACGCGCTCGAGACGGCGCTGTTCGGCGACGAGCCCCGTGTCTTCGCCCACGTCGTCGAGCGCGGCGGCGAAATCGTCGGCATCGCGATCTGGTTCGTCACCTACTCCACCTGGACGGGGCGGCACGGCGTCTGGCTCGAGGACCTCTTCGTCGACCAGCGGCAGCGCGCCTTCGGCTACGGCAAGGCGCTGCTCGCGTCGCTGGCGAGCGTGTGCGTCGAGCGAGGGTACTCGCGCTTCGAATGGACGGTGCTCGACTGGAACGAGCCCGCGATCGGGTTCTACCGCTCGATCGGCGCCGAGCCGATGGGCGAGTGGACGACGCAGCGCATCACCGGCGAGGCTCTCGCCGCGCTCGCGGCCACGCTCGACGCCTGACTGCCGCGCCCGGCGCCCGACGCCCGGCGCCCGACGCCCGACGTGCTCGCGTGCGTCAGGTCGTCAGGGCACGCGGTTCGACACGGTCAGCAGAACGACCGAGTCCTCGAGGGCGGCGAGACTGTGACGCTGCGGCGGCACGGTGAGGTGATCGCCGGACATGCCTTCCCACGCATCGTCTGCCGCTATCAGGCGGACGCGACCGCGGAGCACCTGCAGCGTCGCCTCATGCGGGCTGTCGTGCTCGGAGAGCTCATGGCCGGCGAGCAGCGCGATGACGGTCTCCCGCAGGGCGTTCTCGTGGCCGCCGCGGATGGTGCGCGCCGCGCGGCCGCTGGATGCCTCGCGCGCCTTCGCCATGAGGTCGTCGATCACGTCGCCCAGGTCCCTGCTGTCCATAGCATCGCCTCCATCGCCTCGGCTGGCCGGAGTCTACCGGTGCGGCTCGTGCGACTGACAGGGGTCCTGCGGTACGGCTCAGCCGAGCACCTCGGATCCGCCGTCGTCGGGCGGCTCGGCGACGACCTGCAGGCCCACGGGCGAGTTGGCCGTGCGCATCAGCGCCTCCAGCCAGGTCCGGTTGATCCTCGCCGGCCGGCCGCCGTAATAGGTGAATACCAGGTTCGCCGCGGCGTGCACCCAGACGGTCGTCCGTCCGCCGCCGGTGCTGATGTCGCCGTGCCATGTGAAGTAGAACGGCTCGTTCCGGCGCAGCTTCGTGCCGATGGCGACCTGCAGATGCGTGAGCACTCGATCGTCGAACTCCGCGCGGATGCCGCCCTCGTAGATGAACTTGCCCACGTTCCTCCCTCGGCGAGACGCATGCCCGCACGAAGAGACTCTGCGACAGCTCGCTCGACCCCGGCTCGCCGCGGACCGCCCTGCGAAAGCGCCGCCCGAAAAACGAAAACGCGCTGCTCAGCCCCCGTGCAGTGTCTGCCGCGGCGACCGGCCATACGCATCGCGGTAGTGCTTGGCGAAGCGCGAGGCGCTCGCGAAACCCCAGCGCCGCGCGACCTCAGACACGCTCGCGGGCGTCGTCTGCTGCAGCTCGGCGTGCGCCCCGGCCAGCCGTTCGCGCCGGAGGTACTCGGTGGGTGTCTGATCGAGGGCGCGACGGAAGGCGTACTGCAGTCCGCGCGGCGAGATCCCGGCTGCCACGGCGACGTCGTCGATGGTGATCGGCTCGTGCGCGTGCTGCTCCATATAGGCGATGGCGCGCCGCACGCTCCGCGGGGCGGCCCGCCGCTGGGACGAGCGTTCGAGGGCGGCGCCGAAGGCGGGGGAGAACGCCGCCAGGGTGGCGTGCAGGGCGTGGCGCCGAAGCTCGGCCTCGATCATCGGAGAGGTGAGTCCCGGCACGAAGGACGAGCCGGCGACATGCTGGAACACGCGCTCCCAGTGCGCCGCAAGATCCCGGTCGATCGGAGCAGCACTCGTCGTGGAGGCGCGCAGCGTGAACCGGTCGTCGCCCGACAGACGGCGTGCCTCCTCCTCGGCCGGGGCCCGGTCGAACACGAACGCGCGCACATCGGCGCGTGTGTGCCAGCGCGCGCTCGTCGGCCCTTCCAGCGCGAGCCAGGGCAGCCCCGCAGCCAGCTCGCCGCGCGGAGTTCCCACCCAGGCGCCGCGCGATGCCACCCGACAGGCCATCAACTGACCGTCCGGTTCGATGGCGGACTGCACCGAGGCGTTCAGCTGGTACTTCACGATCGAGAACCCGGGCGTCGCGGCGGACGTCCACGAGAACGCGAACGTGCGGGGATCCACGCGCTGCAGGGCCGCCGACGGCACGAACTGGCGCCACGTCGACTCGACGTCGCCGACGTCCCGCGACGCGAGCGTCAACACTTCGCCCAACCCTGCCCTCCCGGCATCCCGGGCACGTGCCGCAGTGTCCGGTCGGGACACTCTAACCTGCACGCGCAGCCGGATCAGCACCCGCCCGCGGCTCAGGCCGCGGGCTCGCGCAGGCCGGCCGAGATGAGATCGGCGAGCGCGGGCAGGTCGGCCGCGTCGGCCGGACCTGCGAGCTCGTCGCCCGGCGCTGCCGGCGCGAGTTCGTCGCCTGGGGAGTGGGCCGGAAGCGTCGGGGTCGTGATGATCGCGACCCACGCTTCCGCCGCGATCCGCACACGCCGGGCGGCGATCGGATGCAGGATGCTCGCGCCGAGCACGCGCTCGACGATCGCCTGCAGCTGGCTGCGGTAGTCGCGGAGTCTCGCGCGCACCTCGGGGTGCGTCCGGTGCTCGCGCCACACGATGACGCGGCGCACCGCCGACTCGCCCTGCAGCTCGCGGAGCCTGCCCGTGACGTTGAGCAGGGACTGCGCGGGATCGCCCTCGGCGATCAGGCCGGACGTGTCGATGGGATCGAGGTCGAGCCGTTCACCCATCAGCGCCCGCAGCAGATCGGTCTTGCTCGGGAAGTAGTAGAAGAGCAGCCCTTTGGGCACGCCCGCCAGGTCGGCGATCGCCCCTGTCGGGGTGGCGTCGAAGCCGCGCTCGGCGAAGAGGCGCTCGGCCGCATCGAGGATGAGGATCCGGCTCTCCCGGGTTCGGGTCATCTCGATTCCTCAGGGAAGGCGCGGGGGCCGCCGACGGTGTCCGGCGCCCCCGTCCACGGTGCACGTCAGTGGGGAGGGCACCTCAGTGCGGGAGAGAACGGTCGTGCATGTGCATGGCCGGCCGGATGGCGAGTGCCGCGACGACCACCGCGACCGCCCCGCCGATCCAGCAGATCCAGGCGGCTGCGGAATCCATGCTGGCGTAGCCGCCCAGCCACGGAGCGACGAACAGCACCGCACCGAGCGCGAGCTGCACGTACTCCATCGCGACCATTCCCGGCATCGCGAGGTTCATGACACCGGCGGCGATCAGCAGGATGCCGACGATCAGCATCCATGGCATGGAGGCGCCCATCGGCGGCATGAACAGCGCCGCCACGGCGGCGACGAGGCCCACGACCACGGCGACCCAGTCCTCCCAACGAGTCCACTTGTTCATCGGAATCTCCTCCTTCGGAGACGGTGATGGCTCCCGATCGGGGGTCGATTCCACGGTATTCCTGACTGACCGACCGGTCAAGATCCCTCGCGAACGGACCGCGGCGCTCTTGAGGGCGGTATCAGGCGCGGGCCGCCTGCCAGCCCAGTGCGGGGGCGACGTGCTTTGCGAACGACTCGATCATGCGCAGGTTGAACTCCACGCCGAGCTGGCTGGGGATGGTCAGCATCAGGGTGTCGGCCGAGGCGATGGCCGCGTCCTCCTTGAGCTGCTCCACGAGCTCGTCGGGCTCGCCGGCGTAGGTCTTGCCGAAGGTGGAGCGGATGCCGTCGATGACCCCGATCTGGTCGCCGTCCTGGCGGCCGCCGAAGTACATGCGCTCCTCGGCGGTGGTGATCGGGAAGATCGAGCGACTCACCGATACACGCGGTTCGCCCTGATGGCCCGCGTCCCGCCACGCGGCGCGGAAGCCGTCGATCTGCTCCGCCTGGAGGATGTCGAACGGCCGTCCGTCCGCGGAGGTCAGCAGCGTCGACGACATCAGGTTCACTCCCGTGCGGCCCGCCCACTCGGCGGAGTCGCGGTTGCCGGCGCCCCACCACACGCGCGAGCGCAGCCCGGGGGAGTGCGGCTCGATGCGCTGCAGTCCCGTGCCGCCGCCGAACGGCGACGAGGCGTCGCGCTCGGCGAGGCCTTCGCCCTCGATCGCGCGGAGGAAGAGATCGAAGTGGTCCCGGGCGATGTCGGCGCCCCGCGGGTCGTCCGATCCGGTGTACCCGAACGCCTCGTAGCCGCGCACGACGGTCTCGGGTGAGCCGCGGCTCACGCCGAGCGCGAGCCGGCCGCCGGAGATGAGGTCTACGGCGGCGGCTTCCTCGGCCAGGTAGAGCGGGTTCTCGTACCGCATGTCGATCACGCCGGTGCCGACCTCGATGCTCCGGGTGCGCGCCGCGATGGCGGCGAGCAACGGCATCGGCGATGCCTGCTGGCGCGCGAAGTGGTGGACGCGGAAGTAGGCGCCGTTCACGCCGAGGTCGTCCATCCCCTGGGCGAGGTCGATCGCCTGCAGCATCGAGTCGGCGGCGGTGAGCTGCCGCCCGCCGCCCAGCGGGCCGTAATGTCCGAACGAGAGGGTGCCGAATCGCTGCATGTCGACTGCAACGGTACGCGTGCAGCATCCATTCCGGTGAATGCAGTGCCGCTCACTCCCGTCCCGCCGCGTCACGCCACGTCGATCGGATCATCCCCGATGCACCTCAGCGAGCGCCTGCGCCAGCTCGGCACGTGAGCCGATCCCGAGCTTCGTGTAGGCCTTGCGCAGGTGGTATTCGACGGTCTTCGGACTGAGGAACAGGGCGGCCGCCGCCTCGCGGGTCGTGCGGCCCTCTGCGAGCAGCACGCTGACCTGGAGTTCCTGCGGCGTGAGGTCATCGACAGCGTTCCCCACGGGGGCGCGGACGTGTTCGCCGGTCGCGGTGAGCTCGGTCGCGGCGCGGGTGCGCCATACGGATGCGCCGAGCTCGGCGAAGTCCTCGCATGCCGCGCGGAGCTGCACGCGCGCGTCGATCCGGCGTCCCGTCCTGCGGAGCCGCTCGCCGTAAGCGAGGCGGGTGCGGGCCACCTCGAACCGGTCGAGCGTCTGCTCGTGCCAGCCGAGCGCCGACTCGAACCAGGCATCGGAGTCGCCGTCTGCATCGGCGATCCCCATCGCGCGCTCGCCGCGGGCGCAGGCCCACGGCTGTCCCTTCACCGACGCTCGGGCGCGGTACGCGGCGGCGATCGCCAGCGCCTCGCTCCTGCGTCCCACGCGCACCAGCGCGTCGCAGTACTCGGGCCCGGGGGAGAGGTCGACATCGTCCAGCCCGAGGCGTCCGAGCAGGGCGATCAGCTCCGCGAAGAGGTCCGCCGCCAGCTCGGGTCGACCCAGCGAGAGCTCGAGATCGCCGAGGGCGTGCCCCACCCAGGCCTCGCCCACATGGATGTCGCGGGCGGCGCATTGCGCGCGTGCCTCCTCGCCGTGGGTGCGACACGCGTCGGCCTTCCCGGCGCGGGAATCGAGTCGTGCCAGGCCCGCGAGCGACATCGCCCGCTCGGTGGTCTGCCCTGTGTCGGTCGCGAGACGGATGGCCTCGGTGAAGTTCGCCTCGGCCCGCACCCACGACGCCGCCGTCGTCGCCTGATCGACCGCGACATGGAAGAGCAGGGCCGGCAGCGCGCCGATCCCGGTGGCGCCCCGCACCTCGTCCACGAGCGCGCGCAGTCGCACTCCGCTGGTGGTGTCGCGCAGATACAGGGGTGCGAGCATCAGCCACGAAAGGCGGCGGGGGTCCCGTCCCAGCTCCGGATCGCTCTCGAGAAGTGGAACGGCAGCGCGGATCTCGTCTGCGCCGCCGCGCCCGGCGAGCGTCTTCGCCATTCCCGACGCCATGAGCCCGAGCGCCCGCGCCCGCGTCGTGCTCACATCGGGCCGCAGATCGGCGATCCGGTCGGCGAGGGTCGAGGCGGTCCGTGCGTCGCCGAGGTAGTACGTGGCGTGCACGGCATCCGCCAGTGCGACGGTCGCGGCGTCCGCCGACGTCGCGTGGTCGGCAGCACGCAGCAGGATGTCGAGGGCCTCCCGCAGCGAGCCGGTGCGGGCCGCGACCGAGGCGCGCAGCTCGGTCGCGCGGATGCCGTCGACGGGGGCGCTTCCGGCCGCGTTCGGAGCGGCATCGCGTGTGGGCCTGTCGAGCAGTGCGACCGCGCGCTCGCCGTCTCCCGCCTCCCATGCGGCATCCGCGGCCTTCAGCAGGCGCGCCGACCGCGCGCCCGCGTCGGGCGTCAGCCGCGCTGCGCGCTCGAATGCACCTGAGGCCACCGAGTAGGCGGCGCGCGAGGCGGCGTGGTCACCGGCCACCGAGAGCAGCTCGGCGATCGCCGCGTCGGGGTGCGAGGTCGCCTCCGAGAGGTGCCACGCCCTGCGGTCGAC
>NZ_JBJDRL010000076.1:0-18615 GCF_044987475.1 Microbacterium sp. ZW CA_36 | reverse complement strand
CCCGGGTGACGCGTGGGTGCGACCACCCACGCGTCACCCGGGTCGCGCGGCCCGTGCGGGCGCCGGGGCTCGCCGGGGGCGGAGGGCTCGATCGTCACTGTGCCGGCCTTTCGTTCACCGTCAGCCTGTCATACCACCGAGCCACCGGCCGGTGACCGGACCGCCGGTCGTCACGCGAGGACTCGCCAGAATGGACGCCATGGACTACGACCTCGACGACGACCCCGCCCACATCCAGCACGATGTCGTGTGGGCCTGGCTGTCGACGGAGGCCTACTGGGGACGCTGGCGCACGCGCGCCGACGTCGAGACCCAGCTCGGCAATGCCTGGCGCGTCGTCGGCGCGTATCGCAGCGATACCGGCGAGCAGGTCGGGTTCGCTCGCGCAGTGTCGGACGGAGTCGGCTTCGCCTACCTCGCCGACGTGTTCGTGCTCGACGCGCATCGCGGCCACGGGCTCGGCAAGCGGCTGCTGCAGCTCATGATCGACGACGGGCCCGGGCGCGACCTGCGGTGGACGCTCTTCACCGGCGACGCGCACGGCCTGTACCGGCAGTTCGGCTTCGCCGAGCCCGACGAGACCGCCATGGTGCGACCGGCATTCGCCCACCGCACCGGCGGGTGACGGATGCCGCGACCCGCGGCATCCGCCCTCCCCGCGGTTGCGGCGGCGGGCGTCAGCGCTGGCGGCGCTCGCGCACCCGCATGTTGATGACGATCGGGGTGCCCTCGAAGCCGTACAGCTCCCGGAGGCGGCGTTGGATGAACCGACGGTAGCCCGGGTCGAGGAAGCCCGTGGTGAACAGCACGAAGGTCGGCGGGCGCGTGGACGCCTGGGTGCCGAACAGGATGCGCGGCTGCTTGCCGCCCCGCAGCGGGTGCGGGTGCTCGGCGATGAGCTCCGACAGGAAGGCGTTGAACTTGCCGGTCGGGATGCGCTGGTCCCACGACTCGAGCGCGGTCTCGAGCGCCGGCACGAGCTTGTCGAGGTGGCGTCCGGTGCGCGCCGAGATGTTCACGCGGGGTGCCCAGGCGACGTGGGCGAGGTCCTGCTCGATCTCGCGCTCGAGGTAGCGGCGGCGGTCCTGCCCGTCCATGTCGTCGTCGTTCAGGCGGTCCCACTTGTTGAAGGCGAGCACGAGTGCGCGCCCGGACTCCAGCACCAGGTCGATGATGCGCACGTCCTGCTCGCTGAGCGGCTGCGTGACGTCGAGCACCACGACGGCGACCTCCGCCTTCTCCAGCGCGGCCGACGTGCGCAGCGACGCGTAGAAGTCCGCGCCCTGCTGCAGGTGCACGCGGCGACGGATGCCGGCGGTGTCGACGAAGCGCCACAGCTTGCCGCCGACCTCGACGATCTCATCGACGGGGTCGCGGGTGGTGCCCGCGAGCTCGTTGACGACGACGCGCTCCTCGCCCGCGGCCTTGTTGAGCAGGGACGACTTGCCGACGTTCGGGCGTCCGAGGATCGCGACGCGGCGCGGGCCGCCGATCTCGTGCTTGGCGACCGCCGACACGTCGGGCAGCACCTTGACGATCTCGTCGAGCAGGTCGGCGACGCCACGGCCGTGGATCGCCGAGACCGGGTACGGCTCACCGAGGCCGAGGTTCCACAGGGCCGCGGCCTCGGGCTCCTGACGGGCGTCATCGATCTTGTTGGCGACGAGGAAGACGGGCTTGCCGGCCTTGCGCAGCAGGCGCACGACGTGCTCGTCGGTGGAGGTGGCGCCCACCATGGCGTCGACGACGAACATCACGACGTCCGACAGGTCGATCGCGACCTCGGCCTGCAGCGCGACGGAGCGGTCGATGCCCTTGGCGTCGGGCTCCCACCCGCCGGTGTCGACGATCGTGAACCGGCGATCCATCCACTCCGCCTTGTACGTGACGCGGTCGCGCGTGACGCCGGGGGTGTCCTCCACGACGGCCTCGCGGCGGCCGAGGATGCGGTTCACCAGGGCGGACTTGCCGACGTTGGGCCGGCCGACGATGGCGACGACGGGCAGCGCGGGGAGGAACTCGATGCCGTCCTCGCCGCGCACCAGCCCAGCGAGCAGCTCGGCGTCCTCCGGGTCGAGGTCGTACTCCTCGAGGCCGGCGCGCAGGGCGGCGGCACGCTGTTCGGCGAGGTCGTCGTCCAGCGCGGCGAGGTTCTCCGCGAGGTGGTCGTCGGCGGTGTCTTCGAACTCGTCGAAGTCGGCGGGGTTGTCGGCGGCCATCTCAGGCTCCTGTCTGCAGTGGGTCGACCGCGGGGGCGCCCTGGATCATCGGGGCCGGCTCTGCGGCCCGGATCACGCCGAGCACGGCATCCACGGTCTGGTCGAAATCGAGGTGGGTCGAGTCGACGACGTCGACGCCGGGTGCGGCGGTGAGGAAGTCGACGACGGCCGAGTCGGAGGCGTCACGCCGGTGGAGTGCGGCGGCGACGGCCGCGGCATCCTGCGTCGTCACCTCGGCGCTCCGACGGGCCGCGCGCACCTCCGGTGCCGCAGTGAGGAGGATGCGCACGGGGGCGTCGGGCGCGACGACCGTCGTGATGTCGCGGCCTTCGACGACGACACCGGGACGCCCGGAGGCCGCGACCAGCGCGCGGAACATCCGGTTCACGGACTCGCGCACGGCGGGGACGCGGGCGACGCCGCTCACGGCATCCGACACGCGGGGCTCGCGGATCGCCTCGGTCACGTCGGCCGCGCCGACACGCACCCAGTACGCATCGGGGTCCAGCGAGATCGCGTAGTCGAAATCGCCGGTGACGTCGAGGATGGATGCCGCATCCGACGTGTCAACGCCGCGCTCCAGGGCGTGCCACGCCAGTGCGCGGTAGGCGGCGCCGGTGTCGAGGTACCCGTAGCCGAGACGGCGGGCGACCTGCTTCGAGACGCTCGACTTGCCGCTGCCGGCCGGCCCGTCGATGGCGACGACGACGACGCCGGCTGCGCCGGCGCTGCCATCCGTCGCGGCGGAGGTCGAGGAGTCAGTCATTGGTGGTGCTCGCAATCTTCCAGCCGCGCGACTCGAGGCCGTCGACGGCCCGGCGCACGGCGCTCGGGACGACGCTGATCTCGGCGAGGCCGAACTGGGCGCCCGGCGAGTGCTCGAGGCGCAGGTCTTCCACGTTCACGCCGAGCTCGCCGAGCTCGCCGAACAGGCGGCCGAGCTGGCCGGGGGTGTCGTCGACCATGACGACGACCTGCTCGAAGCGGCGGTTCTGGCCGTGCTTGCCGGGCAGGCGCTCGACGCCGTCGTTGCCGCGACGGATCGTGTCGGCGACGGCGCGGCGCGAGCCGGGGGCGTCGGGCGCGCGCAGCGCGTCGGCGACGGCGGTCAGGTCGGCCGCCAGCAGGTCGAGCACGTCCACGACGGGCGCCGCGTTGGCCCCGAGGATCTGCACCCACAGTTCGGGGGCGGATGCCGCGATGCGGGTCGTGTCGCGCACGCCCTGTCCCGCGAGGCGCAGCGACCCGTCGGGCGCGTCGACGAAGCGACCGGCCAGGAGGCTGGCGACCAACTGCGGCACGTGCGAGACGAGCGCGACCGCACGGTCGTGGTCTTCGGGACTCATCTCGAGCGGCGTCGCGCCGAGATCGAGCGCCAGACCCTCCACGAGGGCGAGGTCGGCCGACGGCGTCTCCTCGTCGCGGCACACCACCCACGGCCGCCCGACGAAGATGTCGGCGCGCGCCGAGATCGCTCCCCCGCGCTCGCGCCCGGCCAGCGGGTGAGAGCCGATGTAATGCGTGAGGTCGACGCCGCGCTCGCGGAGCGTGCGGAGAGGCTCGAGCTTGACGCTCGCGACATCCGTCACGACGGCGCCCGGGTAGCGGGCGAGCTCGCGCTGGATGACGTCGGCGGTGACGTCCGGCGGCACGGCGACGACGACGAGGGACGGCTGGTCGGTGTCGGCGGCATGCCGGCCCGCCCCGTAGTCGACGGCCAGGCGCAGCTGCGATGGCGAGGTGTCGTCGAGGGCGACGTCGACGCCCCGGGCGGTCAGCGCGTGGCCGATGCTGGCTCCGAGAAGGCCTGCGCCGACGATCCGCACCGTGCCCTGCACGCGCGGAGCGAGCGCGGACTCTCCGGCGCGCTCGCGCGCCGAGGTCGGCCTCGTGTCGGTCACTTGCGTCTCCTGTTCGCCCCGCAGGGAGGGATCTTCACTCCGCGGACTGATCGCCGTCGCGGGTATCGGGCGCGTCCTCCGCCGGCGTGGAAGAAGTCGCACTGCGCGCGAGAGTCAGCAGAGCGCCCCGCTCCACTTTAGTCAACTCGCGGGCGCGCCCGGCTGGCAGGGTTCCCAGGTGGAGCGGCCCGAACTGCCGCCGCACGAGCTCGACGACCGGATGCCCGACCGCCGCCATCATGCGGCGCACGATCCGGTTGCGCCCCGAATGAAGCGTGAGCTCCACGAGCGACCCGCCGCCTTCGGCCGACGACGACAGCAGCCGGGCCCTGTCGGCGGCGATCGGGCCGTCCTCGAGCTCGACGCCGCGGACGAGCCTCTGGATGGTCTGCGGCGTCACCCGTCCGTCCACCTTGGCGATGTACACCTTGGTGACGCCGAACGAGGGGTGGGCCAGCACGTGCGCCAGCTCGCCGTCGTTCGTGAGGACGAGCAGGCCGCTGGTCTCGGCATCCAATCGGCCCACGTTGTAGAGCCGCTCGTCCCAGTCCTTCGTGAATCGGCGCAGGTCCGGGCGACCACGGTCGTCCTTCATCGAGCTCACGACGCCGGTGGGCTTGTTGAGCATGACGTAGCGCTTGGACTGGTCGAGCTGCACGGCGGTGCCGTCGACGTCGACCAGGTCGTTCTCGGGGTCGATGCGCGAGCCGAGCTCGGTGACGACCTCGCCGTTGACGCGGACGCGGCCCGCGACGATGAGGTCCTCGGCGACCCGCCGCGATGCGACCCCGGCGTTCGCCAGCACCTTCTGCAGGCGCACGCCCTCGGTGGATTCCGCGCCCGGTCCCTGTGCTGCTCCGCCGGTCATCGACGTATCCCTTCGTCCAGGCTGTCGCCGACCTCGTCCGCGCCGTCCAGCAGCGGTGAGATGTGCGGCAGCTCGTCCAGTGAGTTGATGCCGAGATGCACGAGGAGCGCGTCGGTCGTGCCGTAGTTGATGGCGCCGGTCTCGGCATCCGCGAAGAGCTCGGTGATGAGCCCGCGCGCCAGCAGCGTCCGCACGACCGAGTCCACGTTCACCGCGCGGATCGACGCGACCTGGCTGCGGGTCACCGGCTGCTTGTAGGCGATCACGGCGAGCGTCTCGAGCGCCGCCTGCGACAGCCGCGACGGCGCCTGGCCGCCGACGAACTCGCTGACGAGCTCGTCGAGCTCCTCGCGGACGTACAGGCGCCAGCCGCCGCCGACCTCGCGCAGCTCGAAGCCGCGCACCGGCCCGCCGGACTTGCCGTCGTAGTCGTCGACGAGCGCCTCGATCGCCTGCCGCACCGCGGGCACGGGGGCGCCGACCGCGGCTGCGAGGCTCACCAGGCTCTGCGGCTCCTCGACGATCAGCAGGATCGCCTCGAGCCGCCGCGCGACGTCGGTCGTGATCAGGGAATTCGGCGCAGCGTCATCGGTCATAGTCGGCTCCCAGGGTGGCGAGGTTCTCGTCGCTCCAGCGCTGCGCGCTCCAGCGGAGGGTCAGCTCGCCGAGCGGCTCGAGCTGTTCGAAGGACAGGGCGGCGTGGCGGTACAGCTCCAGCACCGACAGGAATCGCGCCACGACGACACCCGGCTGGCCGACCCCCGCGATGAGCTCGCGGAACGTCAGGGATCCGGCATCCCGCAGCAGCGTCACCACGATCGCGGCCTGCTCACGGATGCTGACCAGCGGCGCATGCAGGTGGTCGAACCCGATGCGCGGGATCTCTTTCGGAGTCATCGCCAGCAGCGCGAGGGCCGCGAAATCGTCGGGGCTCAGCGACCAGACCAGCTCCGGCACCGCCTGCCGGTACTTCTCGTCGAGCCGCACCGACCGCGTGTGGCGTACGCCCTCGCGCCGGAGGCAGCGCTCGAACCACGCCGAGACCTCCTTGAACGCGCGGTACTGCAGGAGGCGCGCGAACAGCAGGTCGCGCGCCTCGAGCAGGGCGACGGACTCGGCGTCCACCAGCTCCCCCTGGGGCAGGAGCCCGGCAACCTTCATGTCGAGGAGCGTCGCGGCGACGACGAGGAACTCGGACGCCTCATCAAGGTCCTCATCTGGACCCAGATCTCGCAGGTAGGCGATGAAGTCGTTCGTCACGAGCGAGAGCGACACCTCGGTGATGTCGAGCTCGTGCTTCGAGATCAGCGTCAGCAGCAGGTCGAACGGTCCGTCGAAGTTCGCCAGCGCGACGCGGAACCCAGAGTCCTGATCAGGCGACAGCGCCACGGGCGACCAGCTCTCGCGCCAGCCGCAGGTAGGCCTGCGCGGCAGCGTGCTCCGGCGCGAATTCGGTGATCGGCATGCCTGACACCGAGGCATCCGGGAACTTGACGGTACGGCCGATGACCGTCTCGAGGACGTCGTCGCCGAACGCGTCGACCACGCGCTCGAGCACCTCGCGCGAGTGCAGCGTGCGCGAGTCGTACATCGTCGCGAGCACGCCGTCGAGGGCGATCGTCGGGTTGAGGCGGTCCCGAACCTTGTCGATCGTCTCGATCAGCATCGCGACGCCGCGCAGGGCGAAGAACTCGCACTCGAGCGGGATCACCACGCCGTGGCTGGCGGTCAGCGCGTTGACGGTCAGCAGGCCCAGCGACGGCTGGCAGTCGATGAGCACGACGTCGTAGTCGGCGGACACCTTGCGCAGCGCGCGCGACAGCGTCTGCTCGCGCGCGACCTCGTTGACGAGGTGGACCTCGGCGGCCGACAGGTCGATGTTGGCCGGGATGACGTCGAGGTTCTCGACGCGCGAGTGGACGACGACGTCGTACGGGTCGCGCTTGCCGTCGAGAAGCAGGTCGTAGATCGTCGGGATCTCGTGCGTCTGGATGCCGAGACCGGCCGACAGTGCACCCTGCGGGTCGAAGTCGACCGCGAGCACCTTGCGACCGTAGCCGGCGAGCGCGGCGGCGAGGTTGATGGTGGTCGTCGTCTTGCCGACGCCGCCCTTCTGGTTGCAGAGGGCGATGATGCGAGCAGGACCGTGGCCGTCGAGCTTCGGCGGAGTGGGGAAGCCCTGGTAGGGACGCCCGGTAGGCCCGATGGGAACCTCGGACTCCGAGGCCTTCCCCGATCTGGTCTTCGCCGTGCTGTCAGCCACCGTGCTCCCGCTTCCTCGTGCTCGCTCGATCCTAGTGGCCCCTCGCCGAATCCTTCAGCAAAGCGCCGCGGCAGCGGGAGATGCGTGCGTCGCGGCGCCCGCGCAGAGCGCGAGCGCCGTGACGTCGATCAGCGCGCGGCGCCGGCGAGGGTGCCGGTCAGCTGGGCGCCGGCCGGATCCCACGCGATGCACAGCACCTCGCGGTCGCCGCTCTCCCACGACCCTGTGGTCGGGTACATCGGCCAGTAGTCGAGCGTGGACGACTCGTACGCCAGGCCGATGAACGTCGCGAACTCCGCGATGCAGGTGGTGTCGGCATCCGCGATGATCGCGTCCTCGCCCGGGTAGTCGCCGTCGGCCAGCGAGTACGAGTAGTACACCTCGTCGTCGTGCGGCTCGTCGCACGGAACGACGGGCACGTCGCTCACCTCTTCGGTCGTGTCCATGTTCGCGGTGTTGAGGCAGTCGCCGACGCGGATGGCGAACACGTCCGCATTGTCGACCGCCTCGCTCACCTCGCCGGTCTCGGCGTCGCGGACCGGCTGCGACGACGGCAGGAGCTGGTCGACGATCGAGCAGCCGCTGAGCGAGACCGCCGCCGCCACGACGACGGCAGCCAGCGAGATGCGAGCACGTGTGTTGTTCATTCGATTCCCCGGAGATCGGTGGTCCGCCCGGGTGGCGGATCCCCGATCGCACAGTCTGGCGGAGTTTCGAACTCCATGAGAAATCGTTAACGTGCCCGCGGATGCGACGTGGCGTAGACGTCGCGCAGCGCGTCGACCGACACGTAGGTGTAGATCTGCGTCGTCGCCACGGAGGCATGACCGAGGAGCTCCTGCACGACGCGGACGTCGGCACCGCCCTGCAGCAGGTGGGTGGCGAACGAATGCCGCAGGGTGTGCGGCGAGACGTGCGCGGTGAGGTGCGCGCGCTCGGCAGCGGACTGGATGATCAGCCACGCGCTCTGGCGCGACAGCGGAGCTCCCCGCGCTCCGAGGAACAGCTTCGGCGTCGCGCGTCCGCGCAGCGACAGCTCGGGGCGGGCGCGTGTGAGATAGGCATCGACGGCCGCGCGCGCGTACGAGCCGACCGGGACGATCCGCTCCTTCGAGCCCTTGCCGCGCACGCGCAGCACGTCTCCGTGCGCGACGTCGTCGACGTCGAGCTGCACGATCTCCGACACCCGCGCCCCCGTCGCGTACAGCAGCTCCAGGAGGGCGCGATCCCGCGTCGCGAGCAGATCCCCCGGCGCCCCGCCCGCGGCGCCCGCCACGTCGGCCTCGGTCGACGGCGCCGGGCCCGAGGCATCCAGCAGCGACTCGACCTGCTCGATGGTGAGCGCCTTCGGAAGCCGTCGCGCCTGCTTCGGCGGACGCAGGTTCATCGACGGATCGGCCGGCTCGATGCCCTCCCGCGCGAGGAAGCGGTGCAGCCCCCGCACCGACGACTGCAGGCGCGCCAGCGACGATGCCGCGATCGGCGGCTGCCCGGCCGCTCTGTCGGCGACGAAGCTGGCGAGCGTCACCGAGGTGACCGCGGCCGTGTCGTCGATGCCCTGCTCGCGCAGCCATTGCGCATAGCCCGAGAGATCGCGCCGGTATGCCGCGACGGTGTTCTCCGACAGGCCGCGCTCGATGGCGACATGGCGCAGGTAGGCGTCGACCGCGCGATCGATCCTCATGTCAGGCCGTCTTCACTTCACGCGCCCGGGTCCTCCTTCGCGCCGCGAAGCCGCTCCGCGGCGGCCAGGACGCCGACGGCGAGGATGCCGTTGCGCAGCCGTCCGGCGAAGATGCCGGCCACGGCGTCGGCGAGCGGCACCCACTCGAGGCGGATGTCGGCCTCCTCGTCCTCGCGGGCGTGCACGTCGTCGGCGGGCGCCAGGTCGCGGGCGAGGAACAGGTGGACGATCTCGTCGTTCCCGCCGGGGGTCGTGAAGATGCTCACCAGCGGCTCCCACGACGAGGCGACCAGGTCTGCCTCCTCCGCGAGCTCGCGACGTGCGGTCTCGAGGGGCGACTCCCCCGCGATGTCGAGCAGCCCCGCCGGGATCTCCCAATCGCGCAGGCGGATCGGATGCCGGTACTGCTGGATCAGCAGCACCCGGCCGTCCTCGTCGACGGCGACGACGGCGGCCGCCCCCGGATGGTCGACGTACTGGCGCACGATCTGCCCGTCGCCGTACGCGACGGTGTCGCTGCGCACGTCCCACACGCGGCCCTCGTAGACCAGCTCGCTCTCGAGGACCGCGGCGTCGACGGGCTCGTCCGCGAGAAGCGCCGCCGTGGGCGTCGCGGGAGCGCCGGGTTGCGGCATCCGCTCGTCCGTCACGTCACCGCCCCGCGAGCTCATCGAACGGCTCCACCTCGAACAGCTCGCTCGCGCGGTGACGCTCGAGCGCCGCGCCCACCAGTCCGCGGAACAGCGGGTTGGCGTCGGTGGGACGCGAGCGCAGCTCGGGGTGCGCCTGCGTCGCGATGTAGTACGGGTGGACGTCGCGCGGCAGCTCGACGTACTCGACGAGATCGAGGTCGGGGTTGATGCCCGAGAACACCAACCCGGCCTCGGCGATGCGGTCGCGGTAGCGGTTGTTGACCTCGTAGCGGTGGCGGTGGCGCTCGGAGGCGCGGGTCGTGCCGTACACCTCGGCCGCGATGGAGCCCTCGGTGAGGTCGGCCGGGTAGAGGCCGAGGCGCATCGTGCCGCCGAGGTCGCCGTGGTCGAGGATGTCGACCTGCTCCTCCATCGTCGCGATCACCGGGTGCTCGGTGTCGGGGTCGAACTCGCTCGACGACGCGTCGGCGATGCCGGCGACGTGACGCGCGTACTCGATGACGATGCACTGCAGGCCGAGGCAGATGCCGAGCGTCGGGATGCCCTGCTCGCGCGCGAACTTGAGTGCGCCGATCTTGCCCTCGATGCCGCGGATGCCGAACCCGCCCGGGATCACGATGCCGTCGAGCGGCGCGAGCGCCTTGGCCGCCCCCTCCGGCGACTCGCACTCGTCGGACGGGATCCAGCGGATGTTGACGTGCGTCTCCTGCGCGAACCCGCCCGCCTTGAGCGCCTCGGTCACCGAGAGGTAGGCGTCCGGCAGGTCGATGTACTTGCCGACCAGGCCGATCGTGACCTCGTGCTTCGGGTTGTGCACGGCGCTCAGCACACGCTGCCACCGCGACCAGTCCACGTCGGCGGCCTTCGAGAGGCCGAGCGTGCGGACGATGTACTCGTCGAGGCCCTGCTCGTTCAGCATCGACGGGATGTCGTAGATGCTCGGCACGTCGACCGCGTTCACGACGGCGCCCTCGTCGACGTCGCACATCAGCGCGATCTTGCGCTTGTTGGACTCCGTGACCGGGCGGTCACTGCGCAGCACGAGCGCGTCGGGCTGGATGCCGATCGAGCGCAGCGCCGCGACCGAGTGCTGGGTGGGCTTGGTCTTCTGCTCACCGGACGCGCCCATGAACGGCACGAGCGACACGTGCACGAAGAAGACGTTGCTGCGGCCGAGCTCATGACGGATCTGGCGAGCCGACTCGATGAACGGCTGCGACTCGATGTCGCCGACGGTGCCGCCGATCTCGGTGATGATGACGTCGGGCTTGGGCGTCGCGTCCGCCTGCAGCCGCATGCGGCGCTTGATCTCGTCGGTGATGTGCGGGATCACCTGCACGGTGTCGCCGAGGTACTCGCCGCGCCGCTCCTTCGCGATCACCTGCGAGTAGATCTGGCCCGTCGTGACGTTCGCCGCCTGGCTCAGCTCGATGTCGAGGAAGCGCTCGTAGTGGCCGATGTCGAGATCGGTCTCGGCGCCGTCGTCGGTCACGAAGACCTCGCCGTGCTGGAACGGGTTCATCGTGCCCGGATCCACGTTCAGGTACGGGTCGAGCTTCTGCATCACGACGTGCAGGCCGCGCGCCGTGAGGAGGTTCCCGAGGCTCGCGGCGGTGAGGCCCTTGCCCAAAGAGGAAACGACACCACCCGTCACGAAGATGTGCTTGGTGGTGTCGTTCGAACTGTCGCCGCGGGAAGAACCAGAAGTCTGCATCACGGGCTTTTATCCTATCAGGCTGTATTTCGATGAGCTTCGCAGAAGCTGGGGACACGCGGAGCAGGCGCCGGATCTCAGTCGACTTCGGTGCGCAAGCTCAGCAACTCGCGCGCATGGGTCAGGGCGGCATCCGAGTCGGGCATGCCCGACAGCAGGCGGGCCATCTCGGCCTCGCGGTCGGCTCCTTCCAGGCGACGGACATCGGATGCCGTCACCGAGCCGTCGTTCGCCTTCACGACGGTCAGATGGTTGGCGGCGAACGCCGCGACCTGTGCGAGATGGGTGACCGCGATCACCTGCGAGGACTCCGACAGGCGGGCCAGACGCCGGCCCACCTCGATCGCCGCGGCGCCGCCGATGCCGGCATCCACCTCGTCGAAGACGAACGTCGGCACCGGGTCGACAGCGGCGATCACGACCTCGATGGCGAGCATGACGCGGCTCAGCTCTCCGCCGCTCGCACCGCGCGAGACCGCGCGCGGCTCGGCACCCGGGTGCGGGGCCAGCAGGATCGAGACATCGTCGCGCCCCGACGCCGTCTCGGCGCCAGCGGTGACCGAGACCTCGAGTCGGGCATCGGGCATCGCGAGGGCACGCAGCTCGGCCGTGACGGCGGAACCCAGACGCGTCGCCGCCTCGGTCCTCGCGGCGGTGAGCACGGCGGCGGTCTCGTCGAGAGCGGCGGCCGCGGCATCCCGCTCCTCGGTCAGCCGTTCGATCCGATCGGAGTCGTCGTCCAGCTCCGCCAGGCGCGAGGAGCCGGTGTCGAGCAGCTCGATTGCGGCGTCGAGCGTGCCGTGCGCGCGGACCAGCCCCGCCAGCACCGCGCGACGCTCCTCGACGGCGGCGAGCTCGTGCGGGCCGGACTCGTCGAGGTCGGCGAGATAGCCGGCGAGTGCGGCGGCGACGTCGGCGACGCGATAGCCGAGGTCGGCCAGCTGACCCGCGAGCTCTTCGAGCACCGGATCGTGCACGCGCTCGAGAACGCGGCGGGACTCGGCCAGCAGCGTGGCGGCGTCGGGCTCGTCGCCCTCGCCCGAGAGGCCGTCGTGCGCGGTCGCGGCGGCGACCCGCAGCTCTTCGGCGTTCGCCAGCCGCTCGGCGCGCGCGGCGAGCTCGGTGTCCTCACCCGGCTGCGGGGCCGCCTGCTCGATCTCGGCCAGCTGCGCCCGCAGGTCCTGGGCCTCACGGGCACGCGCATCGCGATCGTCGGTGAGCTGCGACAGCTCGCGATCGATCGCGCGCCAGTGCTCGAACGCCCGCCGGTACCTGTCTCGCGCGGTGTGGACCGCCTCGCCGCCGAACCTGTCGAGCGCGTCGCGCTGCGCCGACGCCGAACGCAGGCGCAGCTGGTCGGACTGCCCATGCACCACCACGAGCTCGTCGGCGAGGTCGGCGAGCACCCCGGCCGGCGCCGCGCGTCCGCCGACGGAGGCCCGGCCGCGCCCCTCGCTCGAGATCGCGCGGCCGATGTAGAGCTCGGCGCGGCCGCCCCCGATGGGCTCGACGTCGCCGCCCGCCTCGCGCACGCGTGCGGCGACCGGTCCGTCCTCGGGCACGATCCACACGCCGTCGACCGTGGCCTGCGAGGCACCCGCGCGAACGGCGCCGGAGTCGGCCCGCTGGCCGAGCAGCAGACCCAGGCCGGTGACGACCATCGTCTTGCCCGCGCCGGTCTCCCCCGTGATCGCGGTGAAGCCGGCGCCGATGGGCAGCGTCGCCTCGGCGATCACGCCGAGGTCGCGCAGGCGCATCTCCTCGATCACGGTGCGACCTCGGATGAGACGGGCAGGACGCCGGTGATCGCGGCCGGGCCGCGCCAGCCCTCGACCGGAAGGCGGAACTTGCGTACGAGGCGATCCGTGAACTGCGCGGGATGCAGGCGCGCCAGGCGCACCGGACGCTCCGAGCGACGCACGACGACGCGGGCGCCGGGCGGCAGGTCGTGCGACCGCCGGCCGTCGCACCACAGGATGCCCGTGCCGTTCGTGCGCTCGAGCACCTCGATCGCCACCGAATGCTCCGGTCCCACCACGAGCGGCTTGGCGAAGAGCGCATGCGCCGACAGCGGCACCACGGCGATCGCCTCGACGGTCGGCCAGATGACCGGACCGCCCGCGGAGAAGTTGTAGGCGGTCGACCCGGTGGGCGTCGACACGACCATCCCGTCGCAGCCGAACGTCGACAGCGGACGCCCGTCGATCTCGACCACCACCTCGAGCATGCGCTCGCGGCTGGCCTTCTCGACCGTCGCCTCGTTGAGCGCCCACGTCTCGTAGATCACGGAGTCGACGGTGTCCTTCACCCGCACCTGCAGCGCCATGCGCTCCTCGACCTCGTACTCGCGGGCGATGACGCGGCGGACGGCCTCGTCCATGTCGTCGCGCTCGGTCTCGGCGAGGAAGCCGACGTGGCCCATGTTGATGCCCAGCACGGGCGCGCGTCCGTCTCGCACCAGCTCCGCGGCGCGCAGGATGGTGCCGTCACCACCCAGCACGATCGCGAGTTCCACCTCACCGACCGGCACGTCGCGTCCGAGCAGCGCCACATCGCCGAGCGTGGAACCGGCAGCCAGCAGCTCCTCCGCGTCGTCGGGAGCGAACACCGGCCGCGCGCCCGCCGCGCGCAGTGCGTCGACGACCCGCTCGGCGGCGGTGACCGTCTCGGCACGATGCGCGTGCGCCACCACCAGGATGCTGCGCTCGGTCTGCGTGTGAGCCTGCGTGTCGTGCGGTGCGTCGGCGTTGTTCATCGGCTCCCCGCCAGTCGGTTCACGGTGCTCAACCATTCTGTCGGATTGCTCCCCCGGCCCGGCGCGAGGTGGACGATGAACTCGGAATTGCCGTGCGTGCCCGCGATCGGGGAGGAGACGATGCCGCACGTGCCGAGTCCCGTGTCCCACGCCGACCAGAGCACGCGCGCGACGGCGTCGGCGCGCAGCACCGGGTTGGTGACGAGGCCGCCCTTCACCGCGGTGCGCCCCACCTCGAACTGAGGTTTCACGAGGAGTACCAGATCGGCACCGGATGCCGCCACAGCCGTCGCCGCCGGCAGCACGTGGGACAGCGAGATGAACGACAGGTCGCCGGTGATGACCGACGGTGCCGCCGCCACGCCGCTCGCCTCGGCGAGCGAGTCCGGAGTCATGTAGCGGACGTTGAATCCTTCGATCGAGACGACGCCGGGGTCGCCGGCGACGGACGCGGCGAGCTGCCCGTGTCCGACATCCACCGCGATCACGGGCTCGGCGCCGCGTTCGCGGAGCACCTGGGTGACCCCGCCGGTGGAAGCGCCCATGTCCAGCGCCACACGGCCGCGGACGTCGACGTCGAACGCGTCGAGTCCGGCGATCAGCTTGTGCGCCGCGCGGCTGACGTAGTGATCGGCGCCGGCGACCTCGATCCGGCTGTCGTCGCCCACCGGCGTCGAGGGCTTCACCACGGCGCGGCCGTCGACGGTGACGAGGCCTTCCGAGATGAGCGTCGCGGCGTGGGTGCGCGAGCGCGCAAGACCGCGGGCGGCGAGGGCGGCGTCGAGCCGGCCCGTCATGACGGGGAGCCGGGCGTCGCCTCGAGGCGACGGGCGAGCGTGTCGTGCAGCGTGTCGTACGCGTCGGCACGCGTGGCCAGGGGCTGCGCCTCGATCACCTCGAGGGTCGACAGGAGGTCGCCGGTCTCGTCGTCATGCTGGCTGGCCTGATCCATGCCCCCAGACTACGGGGGCGCCGCGACAGTCGACCGGATTCGACGCGGCCGTGACCGGTGGTCAGGGCCGGTGGAACGGGTCGGCGTACAGCCGCTCGGGCACGCGGAAGCCGAAGATCGCACGACCGGTCGACCAGATGGCAGCGGCGCCCGCTCGCACCAGGTCGATCGCGCGGTCCCCCTCGCTCAGGATGCGGATGTCGGCACCGTCGATCGCGACGCGCGCGTCGCGCACGGTGGCGACGCCGTCTTTCACCTGCACCTCGGGGTACGGCTCATGAAGTTCGCGAAGATCGCCGAGGATGTAGGTCGGCCGCGAACTCTCCGGCGCCGCCAGCACGTGCTTGGGCCTGTCCACACCCGTCAGCACGAGCGCCGACGCGATGCCCGCACGATTCGCGCCGAGGATGTCGGTGTCCAGGCGGTCGCCCAGGAACAGCGGATGCCGCGCCTCGAACCGCGCCACAGCCTCCTGGAAGATGGGCGTCTCGGGCTTGCCGGCCACGGTGGCGAGCCGGCCCACCGCCGTGTGCACCGCGGACACGAGCGTGCCGTTGCCGGGAGCGATGCCGCGTGACTGCGGGATCGTCCAGTCGGTGTTGGTGGCGACCCAGGGGATCCCGCCCTCCTCCTCGGGAGTCTTCAGGGCGAACGCCGCTTCGGCGAGCTGTGTCCACCCGACCTCGGGGGCGAACCCCTGCACGACGGCCGCCGGGGCGTCGTCGGCGCTCCGTGTCACGACGAAGCCGGCCTTCTCGACCTCGACCACGAGACCATCTCCGCCCACGACGAGCACGGTCGATCCGGGCGCGATCCTCTCTGCGAGCAATCGCATCGCGGCCTGCGGGCTGGTGACGACATCCCGCGGGGCGGTCTGCAGACCGAGCTCGCTCAGGTGCGCCGCCACCGACGCGTCGGTGCGCGCCGCGTTGTTCGTGATGTAGGCCAGGGACCGGCCGTCCCGGGCGCGATTCAGACTCTCGACCGCGTACGGCAGCGCTCCCGCGCCGGCGTACACGACTCCGTCGAGATCGGCGAGCACGACGTCGACACCGTCGAGCGGGGCGGGCATCGCCGCCCGCCTCCCGAAGAGCGCCATCAGCGCTCGGCCTCGTCGGTGTCTGCGTCCGCCTCCGCATCCGTGCTTGCGTCGGCTTCGTGCCGCGGCTCGTCGACGCCGGCCTCCTCGAGGATCTCGGCGACCTCGTCGGCGACCGAGAGCTCCTCCGCAGGGCTCAGCTCGGGCTCGGACTCAGACACGGGTTCGGCAGGGACCTCTGACTCGAGTTCGTCTTCGGCCTCGGGTTCGCGCTCGTCGTCGGATTCGTCGAGAGCGTCGACCTCGTCGGACGTCTCATCGTCGGCCTCGTCTTCGGCGTCATCGAGATCCTCGTCCTCGTCGAACGACTCGTCCTCGGCCCCGTCTTCCGCGTCATCGAGATCCTCGTCCTCGTCGAACGACTCGTCCTCGGCCCCGTCTTCCGCGTCATCGAGATCCTCGTCCTCGTCGAACGACTCGTCCTCGTCGTCCTCCTCGAGGACTTCCTCGACGAGCACCGTCTCGAGATCGCCGAGACCGGTCGCCGCATCGATCGCCTCTCCGGCGACGACGGCACGACGGTGCCACTGCGCGGCCTCGTCAGCGCGACCGAGCTCTTCGAGCACCGCGGCTCGCGCGGCGAACAGGCCCGGGCTCCATTCGAAGGCGCGATCGGGGTCGAGTTCGGGGATGTCGAGCTCCTGGAGAGCGCGCTCGGGCTCGCCGAGATCGAGACGAGCGCCTGACATCGCGATAGCCAGCTCCACGCGGACGGGAGTGTCCAGCGTGGCGCGGTCGACGGAGCGGCCCACCTCGAGGGCACGATCGGCGCGCCCGACGCCGCGCTCGCTGTCGACCATGAGTGCGATCTGGTCGTCGCGGCCGGAGATGCGCCGGTAGGTGCGCAGCTCGCGCAGAGCGAGGGCGAAGTCGCCGGTCGCGTAGGCGGTGATCGCGAGGGTCTCGCGGACGACCGCGATGCGCCCGGCCCGGCGGGATGCCGACAGCGCATGCTGGTGCGCCAGCGCGGGATCCTCGTCGATGAGCTCCGATGCCATCGCAAGGTGGCGCGCGACTTCGTCGGCGTTCTCCTTGCTCAGCGTCTTCAGCTCGTTGCGCGCCGCCGGCGGCAGGTCGCGCGCGGTGACGTCATCGGGGATGAACGGGTCGTCGTGCCGCGGACGGACCGGTCGGATCTCACCCTCGCGGACCTCGCGATCGGGGCGGTTCGCCCCGCCGCGGGTCGGGCGCGCGCTCCGCTCGTACGGCTTGCGGTCCCCGCCATCGCGGGGCGTGTAGGAACGCTCACCGTCACGGGGAGCGTAGGGGCGGTCACCGTCGCGCTTCTGGTACGGCTTACGGTCTCCCCCGTCGCGGGGCGTGTAGGGGCGGTCGCCGTCGCGCTTCTGGTAGGGCTTGCGGTCGCCGCCATCGCGCGGGGTGTAGGAACGCTCACCGTCACGGGGGGCATAGGGGCGGTCACCGTCGCGCTTCTGGTACGGCTTACGGTCTCCCCCGTCGCGGGGTGTGTAGGGGCGGTCACCGTCGCGCTTCTGGTAGGGCTTACGGTCGCCATCTCGAGGCGCGTACGGACGGTCGCCATCACGCTTCTGATAAGGCTTGCGGTCACCACCATCACGCGGGGTGTAAGAACGCTCACCGTCACGAGGTGCATAGGGGCGGTCGCCGTCGCGCTTCTGATAAGGCTTGCGGTCACCACCATCACGCGGGGTGTAAGAACGCTCGCCATCCCGAGGTGCATAGGGACGGTCACCGTCGCGCCTCTGATACGGCTTACGGTCGCCATCGCGGGGAGCGTAGGGGCGGTCCCCCTCGCGCTTCTGGTAGGGCTTGCGGTCCCCGGCATCACGCGGCGCGTACGAACGCGCGCCGTCACGGGGAGCGTACGGGCGGTCGCCGTCACGCTTCTGGTACGGCTTACGGTCGCCATCGCGAGTTGCGTAGGGACGGTCGCCGTCACGCTTCTGGTAGGGCTTCCGGTCCCCATCGCGAGCTGCGTAGGGACGGTCGCCGTCACGCTTCTGATACGGCTTCCGGTCCCCATCACGACCTGCGTAGGGACGGTCGCCGTCACGCTTCTGATACGGCTTCCGGTCCCCATCACGACCTGCGTAGGGACGGTCGCCGTCACGCTTCTGATACGGCTTCCGGTCCCCATCGCGAGCTGCGGACGGGCGATCACCCTCGCGCTTCTGATACGGCTTACGGTCCCCATCGCGAGCTGCGGACGGGCGATCACCCTCGCGCTTCTGGTACGGCTTACGGTCGCCGTCTCGTTTCTGGTACGGCTTGCGGTCGGCTCGTGCCGGCGACTGCTTCCCGTCGGATCGTTCGCTCGGCGCGCGTCTGTCGTCGCGCGGCTCCTGCTCTGCCATTCTTCGATCCTCCTGGATGCGGTCTGCGTCGGCAATCCACCCTGTTAACGCGCAATGGCCACCCCATCAGGGGTGGCCATTGCGTGAATGGGTGTCCGGCGGTGTCCTACTCTCCCACAGGGTCCCCCCTGCAGTACCATCGGCGCTGAGAGGCTTAGCTTCCGGGTTCGG
>NZ_JBJDRL010000075.1:0-19426 GCF_044987475.1 Microbacterium sp. ZW CA_36 | reverse complement strand
GGGGGCCCTGGCCGGGCCAGGGCTGAGGCGGCGCACCCAGCCGCGCGCCGCGACACCGCGCAGGCGGCGGTCCCGGCCGCGCGCCCCGTCACCGCTACTCTGAGGGCAGCCGAGAGGAGACACCGTGGTCGAACCTATTGTCGTCGGAGTCACAGACGCCCCCGCCGCGCTCCGGGCGGTGGAATGGGCGACAAAGCGCGCGTCGGCCCACCGCCTTCCCCTCAAGCTCATCGAGGTCGTGGGCGGCGCGGTCGGCGCGATCGGCGAGGACGAGGTCCTCGAGCGCGCGGTCGCGGCAGCACGCGAACGCGTCGAGGCCACGGCATCCGCTCTCCCTCGCCTCGGCCTGAAGGTGTACATGCGCGTCGATCGCGGCAATCCGGTCGCGGTGCTGACGGATGCCTCGGCCCACGCGTCGCTGCTGGTGATCGGGAGCGATCACCAGGACGGATCCGGGGGACGCCGCGGCGCGCACGGGCAGCGGATCGCCGCCGGAGCGCAGTGCCCTGTCGTGGTCGTGCCCGACGTGGACGTGTCGAAGCGCACCGGGGTGGTGGTGGGCGTCGACGGCTCACCGGCGTCGGAGAAGGCGATCGCGTTCGCGGCCGCGGAGGCGGATCGCCTCGGTGAGCCGCTGATCGCCGTCGCCGTGTGGACCCCGCTCGAGGCGCCGCGCAACATGGCGGCCGTCTACCCCGCGGAGTATCTCGAGAACATGGAGAAGCTCACCGCCGAGGCCCTCGGCCTGTCGCTCGCCGGGCTCAGCGCGCAGTACCCCGACCTCGAGATCCAGCGTCGTGTCGAGCGGGGGTATCCGTCGCAGATCATCAACGAGCTCGCCTCTTCGGCGCGCCTCGCGGTGGTCGGGTCGCGCGGACGCGGCGCGCTGGCGCGCTTCCTGCTCGGTTCGGTCAGCCAGGACGTGCTCAGCCGGCTTGCGACCGTCACCGCCGTCGTGCGCTGAACCTCGACGCCGCCTCCTCGTGCGGGCGGGTGCGTCGCGTCGTCTCCACGGCGTTCCTGCACCGGACTCGCGGGGCGACGTCGCCGCGCACTCGTCGGGAGCCCCGCTCGGCCTAACCTGGAGCAATGGGGAACCGCTCGACGACCGGAGGCGGCCGCCCGCGCGTCAGCGATGTGGCGGCGGCGGCAGGCGTCTCACCGACGACGGTCTCGCACGCCCTCAGCGGCGCCCGCGCCGTCAACGCCGAGACGAAGGAGCGGATCCTCGCGGTGGCGCGCGAGCTCGGCTACGTTCCCGACCGCGTGGCGAGCGGCCTGCGCCGACGCCGCACCGGGGTCGTCGGCCTGATCGGCGACGACCTCGCCGCGACGCCCTTCGCAGGCCGCATCATCGAGGGCGCACGGCGCGCCGGGCTCGAACGGGACGTGCTGCTCATGGTGGCCGAGAGCGGGGGAGATGCCGAGGCCGAGCGCGATCTCGTCTCGCGATTCCTCGCCCAGCGCGTCGACGGCCTGCTCATCGCCCGGATGTACCACCAGCGCGTGGATCGTCCCGCCGTACCCGACGACGTGCCGGTGGTGCTTGTCGATGCGGCGCCGGAGCCCGGCTGGCAGGTGGATGCCGTCGTGCCCGACGAGGCGCAGATCGCGACGCTCGCGTGCGAGAGGCTCACCCGGGAAGGCCACCGCGAGATCGCCTATGTGGGCACGACCGACGAATCGCGGGCTGCGCGCGGACGCCTGATCGGCGTGCGCTCGGCTCTGGGAGATGCCGGCATCGCCCTCGACGAGGGCAGGCTCGATTTCTGCGCCTCGAACGCTGCCGGGGGTCGTGAGGCGGGCGGACGCCTGCTCGACCAGACCCGTCCGCCGACCGCGATCATCTGCTTCAACGACCAGATCGCGATGGGGGTGATGCAGGCCGCCGCGCGACGCGGGATCCCCGTGCCGGCGGGGCTCTCAGTGGTCGGCATCGACGACTTGCGCCCGGTGGCCGATGCCCTGGACCCCGGGCTCACGACGGTCGCGCTGCCCCACGACGAGATCGGGCGGTGGGGGATGACGCGGCTGCTGGACCGGATAGACGGCACCGCACCGCCCGTCGGCGACGGCGTGCACCAGCTGCGGGGCTGGCTCGTCGAGCGCGGCTCCGTCGCCGCGCCCGCCGTCCGCTGACTCGCGCCCCGCGCGCTAGCCGCGCCCGGTCTGGCCGCGACCGGTCCGCTCGACGGGCCCGACGCGCAGGGGAGTGAGGCTCGCGTCGGTGACGCTCACCGCACCATCCGCCCCCTCGATGCGCAGTCCGCGCTCGCCCGCCGACCCGAAGGTCGCCATCGTCAGCGCGACGGCCCCGTCGCCGGCGAACACCTCGACCGACGCCGCATCCACGACGATGTCGAGCTCCACCCGTCCGTCGACCGGTGCGACGCGCGCCGTGCGAACGTCGCGGTACGCCTCCGGCATCCCTTCGGCGACCGCGTCCGCGTCGCGCGTCACGAACGCGACCCCCGCAGCGAAGTCGTAGCCGACGGTGGCGAACGTGCCGTCGCCGGTGAGCACCTTGACGCGGAGTTCGCCGGTGTCGCCGCCCGCCTCTGACGCAGTGAGCCTCAGCCGATAGGCGCCCGACGCCGGCACGCCGACCTCGACCGCGGTCTCGGCGTCCACCTGCGCGTCCGCGAGCGCCTGCCGTTCTCCGGCCAGCGCGTCCAGCTCCGGCGCGGGCGTCGAGTGCAGCGTGGCGCCAGCACCGTTCGCGCGCAGCGAGATCGTGCGCACGAGGGAGTCCGAGCCGCCGTGCCAGTCCTCACCCGGCAGGTGGCCGGCATAGGCCCAGTTGTTCATCCAGCCGATGCCGTACCGCGACGCCAGACGGTCGCCGGTATCGAGGCGGGGGTCGTCCCACGTGACGGCGGCGTAGTAGTCCGGTCCGTGGTCCAGCCACTGGTGCCCGGTTCCGTCGGCCGTGAAGCGCTCGCCGTCCCACTGACCGACCCAGTACGCGGTGCCGGTCGTCATACCCTCCGCCGCGCCGTTGGCACCGGCCACGAGCACCCAGCGCACGTCGTCGGGATCCCCGTTCACCGACATCGGGAACAGGTCGGGGCACTCGAGCACGCCGAGCCCGGCGGTCGGGAAGTCCGAGGCGTAGGTCCACTCGCGCAGGTTCGCCGAGGTGTAGAAGCCGATCCGGTCGTGCTCGGCCAGCGCCATCACCCAGCGCCCGGAGGCGTCGTCCCAGAACACGCGCGGGTCCCGCCAGTCCGCGACGCCGGGGTTGTCCATCACCGGGTTGCCGTCGTACGACTCGAAGCTGTAGCCGCCGTCGCGCGAGAAGAAGAGCGACTGCCGCTGGACGCCGTCCACCTGCTGGGTGACGAGGGCGATCACCGCACCTGCGCCGAACCCGGCGGTGCCGTGCTCGTCGACCACCGCGGTGCCGGTCCAGATGTCGCCCAGGCCGTTGGCGTACTTCTCGATCGCCACGCCTTCGTCCTGCCAGTGCACGAGGTCGGTCGAGGTCGCGTGGTACCACGCCGTGCCGTTCCCGTCGGGGTAGTCGGCGTTGTACAGGTAGTAGTAGTGCCACACGCCGTCGAGGAGGAACGGCTTCTGCGGATCGTTCATCCAGTTCTCGCCGGGCGTGATGTGGATCCCCGGCCGATGCGGCGACCAGTCCGCCGGCCGCTCGCCCGCGTCGGCGGACGGTGCCGTCGGTGTGGGCCGAACCTCGGGGCTGCCTTCCGACGGCCTCAGCATGGTGACCGCCGTTCCGAGCACGAGAGCGACCACCGCGATGGCCGCCGCCGCCCAGAGCAGGGCGCGCCGCCAGGGGAACGTGGTCTGGGCATCGTGTGCGTCGTGCATCGCGGGTTCCTTCCGGATCGGGCGGGCAGAGAATGTCGGGCAAGCGGGGCGAGACGGAGCGGGACGGATGCCTCGGCACGAGGCCGTGCCGAGGCATCCGTTCTTGCGCAGTTCGGGTCAGCGCAGCGGCTTCTGCTTGCCCGCGGAGTTGACGTTGATGTTCGCCGGGATGTCGGCGTAGCCGCCGAGCCCGCCGTCCCCGTACGAGTAGTCGACCGCCGACGAGGCGCCGTCGATGTCGATCTTGACCGTCGGGGCGAGAGTGCCGCCGCGGCGGAAGTCGCCCTCGGTGCCGATCGTGTCGATGAACGACTGCACCAGTCCACCGGGCATGACGTAGTGCGAGTACGCCTGGAAGTGCCCGATCGGCTGGTTGAAGTCCGGCGCGAACGGCTGCCCGCCGGCGAAGTTCAGGTTCGTCGGGTTGCCGAGCGCGAGGCCCGAGCCGGCGTTCATCGGCTGGTAGTCGCTGCGGATGCCGTCGCCGACGAAGCCGTAGACGCCCTCAGGCCCATCGATGCCGTTCGCGAACGTGCCGCGGTGGCTGATGGTGAAGAGGTAGTACTTGCCGTCCTTCATGTAGATCTGCGGACGCTCGGTCTGATCCGTGACGCAGTTCGCCGACAGGATGGGCGGCAGGAACTCCCACTCGGTGAGGTCCTCGTTCTTCGCCTTCGCGAGACCGACGTTGCCGATCTGATAGGTCGCGCCCGAGGCGTTCACCTGCTCGACAGTCTCCGCGAAGGGATCCCCCTCGCGGTAGCCGAGGTCCTCCTCGTTGCACGTCGCGCTCTCGCGGGGCATGGCGGAGTTGCCTTCGAAGACCATGAAGGTCTCACCGGGGTGAGCCGGGTCCTCGAACGTGAACGGGTCGCGGAAGTTGAAGAACTCGTTCTGCGCACCGGTCTGGTAGTAGGTGCCGTCGGCCTGCAGCAGGTCGGTGACCTCGTCGAATCCGGTCAGCTTCACGCCGTTCTTGTTGGCGTGCACCTTGCCGACGCTCAGCGCGATGCGCGGGTCGTAGGGCTTGCGGTTGCTGCCGTCCTCGTTGCGGTAGAACGCGACATCCGTGAAGAACAGCTTGATCTCGCCGCCTTTCGAGATGCGTGCCGAACCCGACCACTGGGTCTGGTGGCTGTAGGACTGGTCGGGGAAGATCTGGCCGGTCACGCCCTCGTCGAAGACGAGCCCGCCGTACGTCCAGCCGCCGTTCTCCGGACGCTCGTCGGCGGGGACGCCGGCCGGGCGATAGAAGTAGCCGATCTTCGCGAACACGTGCCGCTCGTCGAACACCAGGTTGCGGTCGGCCACGAGCGAGAAGATGATCTCCTGGCCGTTGACGCTGTACTGGTTGGCGTCCTCGTCGGTCAGCGGCCAGGAATCCCAGACCCAGACCTCTTCATTGCTCATGTCGGGGAAGTCCTGCGGAACCGCGGGCATCGTGAGCTCGGCGGGCATCGAGTTCTGCTTCGAGCCCGCAGTCGGGTCGGACAGGCGCTTGAGCTGCCGCGCGTCCGCCCGGGTCCACTTGGCAGTGAAGTCGTCCTCAGGGGCAAAGGCCTCCTGAGTGTGGACGGTCGGTTCGGGTCCGTCCTGGAGGTCGGGCAGCGCTGCTGCGGTGACGGGACCGACGGCGGCAGCGGCCGGCAGGCCGACCAGTGCCGATACCGCGACGGCGGCGGCGGTGACGCCGCCGGTCAGGATGCGCCTGACGCGCTTCGGGGGAGTGTTCATTTCTGGAGCTCCTTCGAGATCGAGCGATGCAAATCGATTTGCATCGCATATTCATAGTGACACGGGATGGCGGATCACGCATGTCGGCCGTTCGGGGGACACGGGCTTCAGAGACATGGCGCTTGACGCGACGCCGCTCGTCGGTTCATAATCGACCCGTTCGATAAATCGATTTATCACAACGGAGTGCACAACATGGCGAGGGCCCGGATCTCAGACGTGGCGGCGGCAGCCGGCGTCTCGGTGACCACGGTCTCGCTCGTCATGAACGACGTGGAGTCGCGCATCTCGGAGGAGACGAGGATTCGCGTCCGCGAAGCCGCGCGCGCGATCGGATACGCGCCGAGCTCGGTCGCCCGCGGGCTGCGCACGCAGCAGACCCGCACGGTCGGCCTCATCTCCGACCAGATCGCGACGACTCCGTTCGCGGGGGACATGCTCGCCGGGGCGCAGGACGCCGCGCGAGCGAACGGCCACCTCGTCTTCCTCATCGACACCGGCGGCGACAGTGCGATCGAAGCCGACGCGATCCGCGCGCTCACCGCCCAGCAGGTCGACGCGCTCATCTACGCGTGCATGTGGCATCAGGTCGTCCCCGCTCCGGCCGGACTGCCCGCCGGGGCGGTCTTCCTCGACTGCCGGCCGGAGAACGGCGGCTTCCGCTCCGTCGTCCCCGACGATCGCGCCGGGGGCGCGGCGGCGGTGCGCGAACTGGTCGCCGCGGGGCATCGGCGCATCGCCTATATCGACACCGACGACACTCCCATCGCGTCCACCCTGCGCCACGAGGGCTATCTCGAAGTGCTCGCCGAGAACGGCATCCCCGTCGATCCGGCGCTCCACGTTCACGGCGAGACGACCGCCCGCGGCGGGCGCGCCGCCTTCGAACAGCTGCTCGAGCTCCCCGAGGAGCAGCGCCCCACCGCGATCTTCTGCTTCAACGACCGCATGGCCGTCGGCGTGTACATCGCCGCGCACCGCCGCGGCCTCGACATCCCGCGGGATCTCTCGATCGTCGGCTACGACGATCAGCAGCTCATCGCCGCGGAACAGGATCCCCCCCTCACCACCATCGCCCTGCCCCATTACGACATGGGCCGCTGGGCGATGGAGGTCGCGCTCGGCGTCCGCGCAGAGGGGGACGAGGACGCCACGCACCTCATGGAGTGTCCAGTCATCCGACGAGACTCCGTAGGCCCGCCGCCGGCGCAAGTCGCCAAACCGAACCGGCGACGGGCTTCACACACCGAGAGGCCGCCACAGGCGGCCACCGATCGGTGACCCACGCGGGCGTGAGTCACCAAGAAAAGGAAACCACAACAATGCGCACAAGGACCCCGATCCTCGTGTCCGCGGGGCTGGTCACGGCGATCGCCTTGACCGGCTGCGGGCAGGCCGGTCAAGGAGACGACACGACCGCGGACGGCCGCACACAGCTGACGATGTGGACCCACTCGGCGGGAAACCCCGCCGAGCTCGAGGTCTACGAGCAGATCATCTCCGACTTCAACGACTCGCAGGACGAGTACGAGGTCGTCCACGAGTCGTTCCCACAGGGCGCCTACAACGACGCGATCGTCGCGGCCGCGGCATCCGGAGATCTTCCCTGCCTTCTTGACCTCGACGGGCCGATCATGCCCAACTGGGCGTGGGCCGGGTACCTGCAGCCGCTCGAGCTGCCGACCGAGCTCACCGACTCGCTGCTGCCCACCGCGGTCGGCGTGTGGGAGGACGAGATCTACTCGGCAGGGTACTGGGATGCCGCGCTCGCCATCTTCGCGCGGGAGTCGGTGCTCGAGGGCAACGGCATCCGCATCCCGACGATGGAGGAGCCGTGGACGGCCGACGAGTTCGGCGCCGCTCTGGCGACGCTGAAGGATGCCGGGTACGAGACCCCGATCGACATCGGCGCCGAGGACACCGGCGAGTGGTGGCCCTACGCGTACTCGCCGTTCCTGCAGAGCTTCGGCGGCGACCTCATCGACCGCTCGACCATGCTCACCGCCGACGGCGCGCTCAACGGACCTGAGGCGGTCGCGTGGGGCGAGTGGTTCGCCGGTCTCTTCGCCGACGGCTACGCCGACAACAGCGGGACCGTGGGCAACCAGGAGTTCGTCGACGACGAGGTGGCGCTCAGCTACACCGGCGTCTGGAACGCCGTCGCCGCGCTCGACGCGGTCGGCGACGACCTGCTCATCCTGCCCCCGCCGGACCTCGGCAACGGCCCGAAGATCGGCGGCGGCTCGTGGCAGTGGGGCATCTCGTCGGAGTGCAACGACGCCGACGGCGCTCGCCAGTACCTCGAGTTCAGCTTCCAGGACGAGTACATCACCGAGTTCGCCGACAAGCAGGTCGTGATCCCCGCCACCGAGGCGGCCGCGCAGGCGTCGGAGTACTTCGGCGACGACGGCGCCCTGCGCCCGTTCGTCGAGTTCTCGCAGGAGTACGCGGTGCTGCGTCCCGAGACGCCCGCCTATGCGGTGATCTCGGCCACGTTCGAGACCGCCGCGAAGGACATCATGAGCGGCGCCGACGTGCAGGAGACGCTCGATCGCGCCGTGTCGGACATCGACGCGAACATCGCGTCGAACGACGGGTACGGCTTCCAGTGATCCGCCGCGCCGGCGGGGGCCTCATGCCCCCGTCGGCGCATCCTCAGAGAGACCTGCCATGACTGTCACTCCACCGACGGTCGCCGCCGAAGAACCTCGGCGCGAACTCCGTCGCTTCCGCTCCATCAAGGGGCGCGAGACCTGGGCCGGACTCGGGATGATCGCCCCCGCCGGCATCCTCCTGGTCCTGTTCCTCATCATCCCCGTGATCCTCGCCTTCACGCTGTCGTTCACGAACGCGCGGCTCATCTCGCCCAACCCCCCGCGCTTCGTGGGGATGGACAACTTCGTCCGCGCGTTCACCGCCGACCCGCTCTTCGTCCAGTCCGTCGGCAACACGGCCGTCTTCGCGCTGGTGGTCGTGCCCGTGCAGGCCGCCCTCGGGCTGCTGCTGGCGGTGCTCGTCAACCGGCGCATGCGCGGGGTCACCGCCTTCCGCGTGATCTTCTTCATCCCGGTCGTCACCTCGATCGTCGTGGTGTCGATCCTGTGGAAGTTCATGTACCAGCAGGACGGCCTCATCAACTCGATGATCGACGCCCTCACCTTCGGCCTCTGGTCGGGCGCCGACTGGCTGAACGATCCGCAGACCGCGCTCGGCGCGATCATCTTCATGTCGATCTGGCAGGCCGTCGGATTCCACATGATCATCTGGCTCTCGGGTCTGCAGACGATTCCCGAAGAGCTCTACGAGGCCGCCAGGATGGACGGCGCGAGCCCGTGGCGCCAGTTCACGAACGTCACCTGGCCGGGCCTTCGCCCGACGATGGTGTTCGTGCTCGTCACGATCACGATCGCAGCCCTCGGCCTCTTCGTGCAGGTCGACGTGATGACCCAGGGCGGCCCGCAGGGCTCGACCTCCACGATCGTCTTCCACGCCGTGCGGAAGGGCTACGAGCAGCAGGAGATCGGCTACGCCGCCGCGATCTCGCTCATCTTCTTCGTCGCCGTGCTGATCATCGCGCTCATCCAGCGCCGGCTGACGCGAGAGAAGGACTGACCCATGTCCGAGACCCGAACCCTCACCACGGCGCGTGACGTGCGTCGCCCGTCGCCGCCCGCGCGTGCCGCCCGCAGCGAGAAGTCGCATCGGCTGCGCGGGAAGATCCTCGTGTACATCGCGATGTCGCTGTTCGGCATGCTGTTCCTGTTCCCGCTCGTGTTCATGTTCGTCTCGAGCCTCAAGCCCGACGCGCAGATCCTGCAGGACGTCGATTCGGTGAACGCGTTCCTGCCCACCGGAGACATCAGCCTCGACAACTATTTCGGGGTCTTCGATCGCGTCCCGGTCGCGCAGTTCCTGTTCAACTCCGTGTTCGTCACCGTCCTCACCGTCGGACTCGGTCTCATCGTCAACTCGATGGCAGGCTTCGCGCTGTCGCGGCTGCAGTGGAAGGGGCGCATCGTCGTCCTGGCCGTCGTGATCGCCACGCTCATCGTGCCCTTCGAGACGATCGCGGTGCCGATGGTCTACTGGGTGGCGCAGCTGCCGACGCTCGTGATCGAGGGCGGGGTGCTCAAGTACGACTTCGGCTGGCTCAACACCTACGAGGTGCAGATCGTGCCGTTCATCGCGAACGCGTTCTCGATCTTCCTGTTCACGCAGTACTTCTCGACGATCCCGAAGTCGCTCGACGAGGCGGCGCGGATCGACGGGGCCAGCTGGTTCACCATCTACCGCCGCATCCTCGTGCCGCTGTCGGGCCCGGCGTTCGCGACGGTCGCGATCCTCACCTTCCTGCCCGCCTGGAACCAGTACCTGTGGCCGCTCATGGTGGTGCAGAAGGAGGAGCTGCGCCCGGTGATGGTCGGCATGCAGTACTTCTTCCAGCTGAACACCGCGTGGGGCGAAGTGATGGCGTACACATCGCTCATCACGCTGCCGGTGCTGATCGTGTTCCTGATCTTCCAGCGAGCATTCGTGAGCAGCATCGCAGCCAGCGGGGTGAAGGGATGAGCACGGATGCCGCGCCGCACGTCGTCGTGGTCGGCGAGTCCCTGGTCGACATCGTGCACCGCGTCGGCGGGCCGGTCGACGAGGCGCCGGGCGGCAGCCCTGCGAACGTCGCGCTGACGCTCGGACGCCTCGGCCGCGCTCCGATCCTCGTCACGCGACTCGCCGACGACGACCGGGGACGACGCGTGCGCCGCTGGCTCGAGCAGTCCGGGGTGGCCGTCGACGCCGTCGCCGCCCCGCGGACGTCGACCGCCACCGCAGTGCTGGACGCGAGCGGGGCCGCGACGTACACGTTCGATCTGGAGTGGGATCTCGGCGACGAGGTCGCACGACTCGCAGAGGATGTGTTCGGCTCGGCCGACCTCGTGCACGTCGGGTCGGTCGGCGCCGTCCTCGAGCCCGGCGCCGGCCAGGTCGCCGCACTCGTGCGCGCGGTGCACGGGGGAGCGATCATCACGTACGACCCCAATATCCGCCCGTCGCTCGTCCGCGACCCGCAGGCGGTCCGCGCCCGCGTGGACGAGCTCATCGGCATCGCCGATGTCGTGAAGACCAGTGACGAGGACGTGCAGTGGCTGCACCCCGGTCGGGATGCGATCGAGGTGGCGCGTGAGTGGGTGATCGGCGGTCCTGCCCTGGTCGTGGTCACGCGCGGCGCCGAGGGAGCGATCGCGGTGACCGCGGACGCCGAGGTCGTGGTTCCCGCCGTGACGACCGACGTCGTCGACACGGTGGGCGCCGGCGACACCTTCATGGGCGCCCTGATCGACGGCCTTCTCGCTCGAGAGGCGGGCCTCGGGCTGCAGACGCCGGGCGGCGGCATCCGTCCCGACGAACTCGAGGCGCTGCTGCGCCGCTCTGCCGAGGCCGCCGCGATCACCGTGTCGCGACCGGGCGCCGACCCGCCGCGGCGGGAGGAGCTGCTCGCGCGGATCGCGTGACGCGGACCGTTGCTCCTTGTCCGCGCGACCACCCCTATCCGGCTGTCCAGCCGACCACTTCACCCGGCGCGCTGTGTCGCGCCTTACTCGAAAGGCTTCTGTTTTGTTCGACCTCCCCGGCTCCTGGGTATGGGACTTCTGGTTCGCCGACGACGGCGACCGCTATCACCTGTTCTTCCTCTACGCCTCGCGCGCGCTCCATGATCCGGATGCCCGCCACCACCGCGCGGCGATCGGCCACGCGGTCTCGACCGACCTCGTCGAGTGGACGCAGGTCGCGGACGCGCTCGTGCACAGCGATGCTCCGGCCTTCGACGAGCTCGCCACCTGGACGGGCTCGGTGGTGCGGCATCCGGACGGAACGTGGTTCCTCTTCTACACGGGTGCCTCGCTCGCCGCCGACGGCCGGAATGTGCAGCGGATCGGCTACGCAACGTCGTCCGACCTGCTCGTCTGGACCAAGGCGGACGGGCCGGTGCTCGAAGCACGCGAGCCCTGGTACGAGAAGCTCGCGAGCGGTGCCTGGCACGATGAGGCCTTCCGCGACCCCTGGGTGTTCGCCGACCCGGACGGCGAGGGGTGGCACATGCTGCTCACCGCGCGCGCGCCCGAGGGGCCTGTCGCCGGCCGGGGCGTGGTGGGTCATGCCTGGTCGCCCGACCTGCGCACGTGGGAGCTGCGCGCTCCGCTGACCGTGCCGAGCGAGCACGGGTTCGGGCAGCTGGAGGTGCTGCAGGCCGAGGTCGTCGACGGGCAGCCGGTGCTGATCTTCTCGTGCCTCGCCGAGCACGCCACCGACGCGCGGCGCGACGCCGGCGGAGGCACATGGGCGGTGCCGGCGAAGAGCCTGCTCGGCCCGTTCGACGTGGACGCCGCGTACCCCTTGACGGACGAGCGGCTCTACGTCGGGCGTCTGCTGCGACGCCGCTCGGACGGCCAGTGGCTCCTCTTCGCCTTCCGGAACGCCGGCGAGGATGGGGCGTTCGTCGGGGGCGTCACCGATCCCATGCCCGTGGAGTGGCGCGGAGGGCGGCTCGTGCAGCGCGCCACCGAGGCGGTGGCGAGCGCCTGACACCGATCTGGACCGGCACCCCGCGGGCGGGTGCCGGTCCAGCCCGCGGTCGCGGGGTGCGACGCCCGCACGGAGAAGGGATGACGATGGTGTCAGACGCAGGACGAGGGCGGGTGCGGCTGGCCGCCGGCGCACTCGCCGTGATCGGTATCGGCGTGGCAGGCGGACTGGTGGGCGGATCGCAGGCGGACGCGGCCCGGGCCGCCGACCCGGATGACGAGTACCGCGCGCAGTACCACTTCACGGTGCCGGACCACTGGAAGAACGACCCGCAGCGGCCGGTCTACGTCGACGGCAGATTCCACTACTACTACCTGTACAACGGCGACTACAACGCCGATCCGACGGCGAACTTCGGCACGGAGTGGCGGCTGGCGACCTCCTACGACGGCGTCGTCTTCGCCGATCAGGGCGTCGCCGCGCCCAAGAAGACCAATGCCAACTACGACCTGTGGTCGGGGTCTGCGGTTGTCGATCACGCGAACACCGCCGGGTTCGGCGCGGGCGCGGTCGTGATGCTCGTCACGCAGATGGATCATCCGACCCTCGCCCAGCAGGCGAACGCGTCCGGCCCGCAGGCGCAGTTCCTCTGGTACTCGACGGACGGCGGCCGGAACTTCCAGCCGTACGGCGAGGCGCCCGTCATCCCCAACGAAGGCCGGGCGGACTTCCGCGATCCGAAGGTCGTCTGGGATGCCGAGCGCGGCCGCTGGGTGGCGCTGATCGCGGAGCGTGATCGCGTGAGCTTCTACACCTCGCCGGATCTGAAGACCTGGTCGCGGGTGTGGGAGTACGTGAACCCGGGCATCGGCACCATCGAATGCCCGGACCTCTTCCAGATCCGGGCCGACGACGGCTCCCTCACGTGGGTGTTCGGCGTCAGCGCGAACGGCTATGCGACGAACGAGCCGGCGACCTTCGCGTACTGGACGGGGTCGTTCGACGGCACGTCGTTCGCCTTCGACCAGACAGCTCCGCAATGGCTCGATCACGGGTTCGACTGGTACGGGGCGGTGACCTGGGAGGACCCGGCGGCGCCGCTGGACCGCCGGTACGCCGTCGGCTGGATGAACAACTGGGACTACGCGCACTCGACGCCGACGTGGGCATCCGACGGGTTCAACGGCACCGACTCCATCACGCGGGAGATCCGGCTCAAGCGCTACGGGTCGACCTTCAGCCTGGTCTCCCAGCCGGGCGCCGCATTGGCGAACATCGCCACGACGCGCGCCGACCTCGGCGACGTCACCGTCGACGGGTTCCTGCCCCTCGCGTACGAGGGGGACGCCTACCAGGTGGAGGCGGATGTGACGTGGCAGGCCGCATCCAACATCGGGCTGCAGCTGCGACGATCCGCCGACGGGACCCGGCACGCCGACGTCGGTGTGACGGAGACCTACGCGTACCTCAACCGCGGCCAGACCGGCTACCCGGCGGGCACATGGAAGTCCGAGAGCCGCACGCCCTTCTCGAACGACGACGGCCGCGTGCACCTGCGGATACTCGTGGACCGGACCACCATCGAGGTCTTCGTCGACGACGGCCGCTACGTGCACTCGAGTCAGGTGTTCGCGCCCCCGGGCGACGACGGCATCGCACTGTACTCGGCGGGCGGGCCGGCCACGTTCCACGACCTGACGATCACGGAGTTCGGCAGCGTCGCACAGCGGCCGGCGCAGCTCATCGGCGACTTCGAAGGGGCCACGTGGGGAGCGGGGTGGACGGCGACCGGCAGCTTCGCGGCGGCCACTCCCTCAGCCTCGAGCCTGGTCGGACAGGTCGGTGCGCAGGTCGCCGACACCTTCGCGGGCGGAGGAGATCCGGCGATCGGCGCGATCACCTCGCCGCCCTTCACCGTCGACCGGAACTTCCTCCACTTCCTGGTCGGCGGTGGCGATCATCCGCTGGGCGTGGAGCCCGCGACGTCGGTGCAGCTGCTCGTCGACGGTCAGCCCGTTCGCACCGCGACCGGCGAGGACTCGCCGCGCCTGCGCCCGGTGGAGTGGGATGTGAGGGAATTCGCCGGACGGACGGCGCAGATCCAGATCCTCGACGATGCCACGGGCGAGTGGGGACACCTGATGGTGGATCAGTTCCTCCTCAGCGATTGACACGCCGACTTGAGACATGAGACTCAGAGTCTCTAGAGTGGCCATCGTGCTCGACCCTGGGGGGAACGAGCACGGCGATCCGTCGACGGCCCCATGCTGTCGTGCGGAGGACCAGGTCGGTGCCGGGTTGTGGGGACCCGGCACCGCGGTCCTCCTCGCACGCCGCGGGGGCCCACAACCCGCCGCGTGCCAGCGATAATCGAAGGGTGCAGGATCCCGGACCCCGATCACGCCGACCCGCGGGTGAGACGCGGGCGCTCATGCTCGACGCCGCCGTCGAGCGCGTCAAGGCGGAGGGCCTGCTGCTCGACTACGCGAACATCGAGCTCGAGGACCTGATCCGCGCCGCCGGCGTGCCGCGGTCCACGGTCTTCCGCATCTGGCCCGACCGCGCCGCTTTCGTCGCAGACCTCGTCCGTGCCCTCTTCGAGGCGGATCCCGGATTCGACACCGGCTTCGACGGCGAGACGCTGCAGCTCATCGAGCGCGCCCTGGCCGAGAGCTCCGATGCTGCGAACACCCCGGCGGGGCGGCAGGCCGCGCTGCGCGAGGTGCTGCGCGTCGCTGTCGCGCACAACATGGCGTCCGTGGAGGACACCGTCGCCTGGAGCGTGTACCGCACGATCTCGGCGGCGCTCTCGAGCGGCGACGCGGTGCCGGGCGGGGAAGGCATCCGCGTGCAGATCGCGGAGATCGTCGAGCGGTACCTGGATCGCATGGCCGAGGTCTACCGCGGGCTCAACGCCGCGTTCGGGCTGCGCATGCGGGCGGGCGTCACCGAGCACGATCTCGCCGTCGCCGTGATGGCGATGATCGACGGGATGGGCGACCACCGCCGCATCAACCCTGCGATGATCGAAACTCCGCGCACGGTCGCGCTCGGCGAGGAGGACGCGCGCGACTGGCATCTCGCCGGCATCGCGGTCGCGGGGATCTACTCGGCATTCACCGAGGCCGTCGACGCGTGATCGCGGGCTGACCGGCCGCTGCCGGCTGGGCGTGGCCGCCGGTTCAGGCGACCGGCCGGCGTCACGCCGACGGCGCGCTCCAGCTGAGCGACTCGATGTAGCGCAGCAGCACGCCCTCGCGCAGCGCCCACGGCGAGACCTCGAGCTCGTCGACGTCGAGGGCGCGCATCGCTTCGTGCAGCACGACCGCACCGGCGACGATCTGGAACGTCCGGTCGGGAGTGATCCCCGGCAGCTCCTGGCGGGCCGACGCGGGGATGCGCGCGAGCCGCGGAATCCACGAGCCGAGCGCGGCGCGGGGAAGCAGCATCCGTTCGATCCCCGACCATCCGGGGGCGGGATACCCGACGAGCTTCGCGAGCGAGCGGATCGCCTTCGACGAACCCACCACGTGATCCGGACCGGCCAGTCTGCCGAACGACGCGGCGACCGGGGCGAGCGTCGCGCGTGCGTGCGTGCGGAGCTGCTCGACCGCCGCCTCGCCCGGCGGGTCGTCGGGAAGGAACTGGATCGTCATGCGCCCGGCGCCGAGGGGGACGGATGCCGCAGCCTCGGGCAGCTCGTCGGGCCCCGCGGCGATCTCGAGCGAGCCGCCGCCGATGTCGAAGAGGAGGATCTGCCCCGCGGCCCAGCCGAACCAGCGGCGGACGGCCAGGAACGTGTACCGCGCCTCGGTCTCGCCGCCCAGCACCTGGAGCGGCTGGCCCAGCGCCTCCTCGATGAGCGCGATGACCTCGGGGCCGTTCTTCGCCTCGCGGACGGCCGAGGTCGCCGTCGCGAGCAGTTCGTCGACGCGTTCGGCCGCGGCGACCTTTCGCGCCTCGCTCACCGCGGCGACGAGCGCCGTGACGCCCTCGTTCGTGATCGAGCCGTCCGGGGCCAGGTAGCGCATGAGGCGCAGCACCGTCCGCTGGCTCGTCGTCGCGAGCGGCCTGCCCCCGGGTCGGACGTCGGCGACGAGCAGGTGGACGGTGTTCGAGCCGATGTCGAGGACTCCGAGGCGCACGCGTCTCAGGCTAGCGGTCGGGAGCGGTTACGATGGGCGCGATGTCCGCCGACGAAGCCACCGCCTACGACCTGGGCGCGGTCACCCCCATCCTCTCGCTGTATCGCGAGATCGATCGAGCGGACTGGGCGCGGCTCGCGGCCGGTCTGACGCAGCCGCTGAGCGAGACCGAGATCGTGCAGATCCGCGGCCTCGGCGATCGCCTCGACATGGCCGAGGTCGCCGAGGTCTACGTGCCGCTGTCGCGGCTGCTGTCGCTGTATGCCGAATCCACCAAGCGGCTCGGCGCCGAAGAGTCCGCGTTCCTCGGCGAGGCCGACACGACGACGCCGTTCATCGTCGGGGTAGCCGGGTCGGTAGCCGTCGGCAAGTCCACGATCGCGCGTCTGCTGCGGGAGCTCACGAGCCGCTGGCCGGGCACGCCCCGCGTGGAGCTCGTGACGACCGACGGCTTCCTCTACCCGAACGCCGAACTCGAGCGACGCGGCCTCATGGACCGCAAGGGCTTCCCCGAGTCATACGACCGCCGGGCGCTGGTGTCCTTCCTCACCGAGGTGAAGAGCGGCGCCCCCGAGGTGCGCGCGCCTTTCTATTCGCACATGCGGTACGACATCGTCCCCGACGCCGTCGTCACCGTGCGTCGCCCCGACATCGTCATCGTCGAGGGCCTCAACGTGCTCCAGCCGCCGCCCACGCCCAACGACGTGGCGGTGAGCGACCTGTTCGACTTCTCGATCTTCGTGGACGCGGATGCCGGGCACATCGCCCAGTGGTACGTCGACCGCTTCCTCGCCCTGCGCCGCGCCGCCTTCAGCAACCCGAACTCGTTCTTCAACGTCTTCGCGCACCTCTCCGATGAGGAGGCCGTGGAGCGGGCGCTCGGCTACTGGAACACGATCAACCTGCCGAACCTGCAGGAGAACGTGCTGCCGACGCGCCACCGCGCCGACCTCGTGCTGCAGAAGGGCGCGGACCACACCGTCGAGACGGTGCTCCTCCGCAAGCTTTGACGCGCGTCGTCTCGCTGGTTCCTCGCTCGCTCAGCGACCGGGACCCTTGCCCCGGTCGTTGAGCGAGGGCGCTCTGGCGCCCGAGACGAAACGCGCACACCCGCACGTGCGTCGGTTGCGGCATCCGTGTTCCAGAAATGAACTGGGCGTCCGGGTTCGTAAGGGCTCCTTGCGAAAACCCCCGCCTACCATTGTCGGCATGTGTGGAATCGTCGGATACGTGGGCCCGCGGCAGAGCCAGGCCGTCCTGATCTCAGGCCTCTCGCGGCTCGAGTACCGCGGCTACGACTCGGCGGGCATCGCCGTGATCGACGCGAACGGCGACCTGGGCATGCGCAAGCGCGCGGGCAAGCTCAAGGTGCTCCGCGACGACCTCGCCGCGCACCCGCTCGCCGACGGCACCACCGGCATCGGCCACACCCGCTGGGCGACGCACGGCGGCCCCACCGACGGCAACGCCCACCCGCACCTGGCCGACGACGACAAGCTCGCCGTCATCCACAACGGGATCATCGAGAACTTCTCCGAGCTCAAGGACGAGCTCCTCGCGGACGGCTTCACCTTCCGCAGCGAGACCGACACCGAGGTCGCGGCCGTCCTGCTCGGCCGCGAGTACGACCGGTCGGGCGATCTCGTCGAGGCCTTCCGCGCGGTCGTCGCGCGGCTGGAGGGCGCGTTCACCCTGCTCGCGATGCACCAGGAGCAGCCGGGCCTCGTCGTCGGTGCACGCCGCAACTCGCCCCTCGTGATCGGGCTGGGGGAGGGTGAGAACTTCCTCGGCTCGGACGTCGCCGCGTTCGTCGAGCACACGCGCAACGCCCTCGCGATCGGCCAGGACCAGATCGTCGCGATCACACCCCAGGCCGTCACGGTCACCGACTTCTCGGGCAACGCCGTCGAGGTGGAGCCCTTCGAGGTGACGTGGGATGCCGCTGCCGCCGAGAAGGGCGGCTGGTCGTCGTTCATGGCCAAGGAGGTCTCGGAAGAGCCGGACGCCGTGGCGAACACGCTGCGCGGCCGCATCCGCGACGGCGAGGTCGTCATCCCCGAGCTCGACGGCCTCGACGAGCTGTTCCGCGGCATCTCGCGCATCATCGTGATCGCGTGCGGCACCGCCGCCTACGCCGGCCAGGTCGGCAAGTACGCGATCGAGCAGTGGACGCGCATCCCGGTCGACGTCGAGCTCGCCCATGAGTTCCGCTACCGCGATCCGGTGATCGGACCCGACACCCTCGTCGTCTCGATCAGCCAGTCGGGCGAGACGATGGACACGCTCATGGCGGTCAAGTACGCGCGCGAGCGCGGCGCGAAGACCCTCTCGATCTGCAACACGCAGGGCGCGACCATCCCTCGCGAGTCCGATGCCATCGTCTACACGCACGCCGGTCCCGAGGTCGCCGTCGCCTCGACCAAGGCGTTCGTCGCGCAGATCACCGCGCTGTACCTCATGGGCCTGCACATCGGGCGTGTCCGCGGTGCGATCGCGCCGGCGGACGCGGCCGACCACGTTCGCGAGCTCGAGGCGATCCCGGGCAAGATCACGCAGATCCTCGAGCGCGAGCAGCCCCGCATCGAGCAGTTCGCCCACTGGATGGCCGACACCCGCTCGGTGCTGTTCCTCGGCCGCCACGTCGGCTACCCCATCGCACTCGAAGGCGCGCTCAAGCTCAAGGAGCTCGCCTACATCCACGCCGAGGGATTCGCCGCCGGCGAGCTCAAGCACGGACCCATCGCCCTCATCGAGCCCGGCCAGCCGGTGTTCGTCATCGTGCCGTCGCCGCGCAAGTCGGCCGAGATGCACAAGAAGGTCATCTCGAGCATCGAGGAGATCCGCGCGCGCGGCGCCCGGGTCATCGCGATCGCGGAGGAGGGCGACGCCGCGGTGCTGCCCAAGGCCGATGAGGTGCTGCGCATCCCGCTCGCCGGACCCTTCTTCGAGCCGCTCCTGGCCGTCGTGCCGCTGCACATCTTCGCGATGGGCCTCGCCACGGCCAAGGGACTCGACGTCGACCAGCCCCGCAACCTCGCCAAGTCGGTCACGGTCGAGTAGCCGGCATCCGCGCGCTCGTGTCCCGCCGAGGCGCCCCCGGCGGGATGCCGCTGGTGAGGCCGAGGCGCCGCCGGCGGGATGCCCCCGGTGCGGCCGAGGCGCCCTCGGCGAGGCCGAGGCGCCCCCGGCGGGGG
>NZ_JBJDRL010000074.1:0-19811 GCF_044987475.1 Microbacterium sp. ZW CA_36 | reverse complement strand
CGGTGCCGCATACGCCGCCGTGGCGCCGAGCCCGAGGGTCAGCGCGCCGACGGCGAATGCCGCGAGCCGGCGTGGCCGGCGGGCATGGCGATCGTAGGTGTCCATGGTTTCCTCTCTGCGGTGGGTTCGACGGTGAACCCCGCGCGCGTGCCCTGGCCCCAGTGGCCGCTGTACGCGCAGGTTCCCAGAAGGTGGAGCGGACGTCAGCGGCTCATGGGAGCCTCTCGACATCGAACAGCAGCGCCTGCTGCGGGTTGAGGGTGGGAAGCGGCACGCCGGCGACGCCGAGCACCGACCCGGGCAGCTCGATGCCGCCGTCCAGCGCCAGACGCATCCAGTCCGGATCCGACACCTCGTGGCGGCTGGCCGGGCCGAGCTCCGACCTCACCCGCACGCGATAGACCGATCCGGCGTCGAGCCCGGGGAAGCGCACCCGGCCGCTCTGCCCGTCGGCGGACGTGGCGAGGCGGGTCCAGGTGAACAGCGCCCGCTCCCCGCCGGCCGCGACGATGCCGGTGAGCATGGTCGCGTCGTCGGCGAGGTCGGCGTTCACGACGTCGCCCGTGTGGATGAGCTCGCGCAGCTCCCGGTACAGCGCCGCCCAGGCGGTGATGGTGTGCAGGTCTTCGGCGCCCGACACCGTCAGATCGGTCTCGATGCCCGCGTGCGCGGTGAGGGCGACGGCGAGCCGGAACGACAGGTCGGTCTCGCGCGAGGTGGTGTGGGAGCGGCGGGCGCCGAGGTGCGAGCCGATGAGCTCGGGCGGCACCAGGAGGCGCGTCCAGCGCTCGATGCGCGCCCGCTCCACCGGGTCGTTGCAGTCCGACGCCCACACGCGGTCGGTGCGGTCGAGGATACCGAGGTCGACGCGGCCGCCTCCGCCCGAGCACGTCTCGATCTCGAGGCGCGGGTGGCGGGTGCGCAGCTCGTCCAGCAGGCGGTACAGGGCGAGCGTCTGCTCGTGCACGAGGGGCCGGTCGCCGCCGTCGCGGCGCGCGACGGGTTCGACGAGATCGCGGTTGTGGTCCCACTTGAGGTAGTCGATGTCGTGCTCGGCGACCAGCGCGCTGATGCGCTCGAGCACCAGTGCGTAGGCGTCGGGATTGGCGATGTCGAGGACGTGCTGGTTGCGGGCGGTGGCTCCGGCGCCCTGGCCGGGGGCGAGCACCCATTCCGGGTGGTCCCGGGCGAGGTCGGAGTCGGGGCTGATCATCTCGGGCTCGAACCAGAGTCCGAACTGCATGCCGCGCTCGCGCACGGCGTCGACGAACGGCCCCAGCCCGTCGGGCCACACCCCCTCGTCGACGAGCCAGTCGCCGAGCCCGGCGTTCGCGTCCCGGCGCCCGCGGAACCACCCGTCGTCGAGCACGATCCGCTCGACGCCGACCTCGGCGGCGCGGTCGGCGATCTCGACGAGGCGGTCGAGATCGTGGTCGAAGTAGACCGCCTCCCAGGTGTTGAGCACCAGCGGGCGGGGCGTCCCGGGGTGACCGCGGCGAGCGCGGAGCCGGCGGTGGAATCGGGCGGAGAGCCCGTCGAGCCCGCGGTCCGACCACGTGAAGAGCACGGTCGGGGCGTCGTAGCGCTCGCCGGGCTGCAGCACCACCTCGCCCGAGCGCAGCAGTTCGCCGGCGCCGATGACGCGGGACTGCGCCCCGGCGCCCTCGGGAAGCCGCTCGGCGAGGTACTCGCCGTCGCCGCTCCAGGCGAGGTGAACGCCCCACAGCTCGCCGTGCGCGAAGCCGAAGGCCGGCGTGCCCGCGACCAGGAGGAACGGTGTGTCGTGGCCGGGCTTTCCGCGGCGCGCGCGGCGGGCGTGCGTGCCGAACGAGAAGGGCAGGCGCTGCGGCGCACGCTCGCGGCACCACTTGCCGGTGAAGTCCAGGAGCTCTCCCGCGCGGTCCGGCACGGGCACGAGCGCCCGCAGCCCGTCGACCAGATACGCGGATGCCGCTTCCGCCGGGTTCTCCACCGACAGGTCGACCGACAGCACGCCGGCGGCATCCAGCCGGTAGGTCAGCCGGGCGCGCGTGCCGGCCACGGCGTCGTCGAAGCGGAGCGCGATGCGTCCGCCGCCGTCGCGTGCGGGTTCGATGTCCACGTCCACGAGCCGCGGGCGCGGGGTGGTGGCGGTGCCGCCGCGGTGGCCGGCCTGAGCGGGGGTCCCGGCCCAGCCGTCCTGCTCCGTCGGCCACACCGAGAAGAGGCGAGGGACGTCGGGCGAGTTGTTGAGCACGGCAGGCACGGATGTCGCGCGCAGTGCGTCGATCCCCCGCGGGTCCAGGGCGCCCAGATCGGCGCCCCAGTGCAGCACGCGGGGCATGGCGCCCGCGAGATCCACGACCAGCGCAGTCCCTGCCGCTCGCAGCGTGTGGACGGCTGCCGGCACGGCTTCCGTGGCCGGCAACGTCTGGACGGCGCCTTCACCGTTGACCATTCGAACTCCTCCATCGAGTTTCTTGACATCGGTAATTAATCACGTTTACGCTGGCGTCGCAAGCAAAGATCCGAGGTCTGCAGGCGAGGTCGCCACGGACACTCGCGATCTCGGACACCGACGACCGAGGATCGAGATGAGCGACACCCTGCGACTGTCGTGGAGCGCCCCCGCCGATCGGTGGGAGGAGGCCGCACCTCTGGGTAACGGCCGTATCGGCGCCATGGTCTTCGGTGGCGCGACCGGGCGGTACGCGCTCAACGACGCCACCGTCTGGTCGGGTACCCCCGACGGCCCACCCGCGGCGCTGCGCGACGTGCTCGCCGGCGGCGCCGGACCCGAGCGGCTCGCGGAGATCCGCGCGGCACTCGACGCCGGCGACGTCCGCACCGCCGAAGCCCTGCTCATGTCGTTCGAAGGCCCCTACTCGCAGGAGTTCCTCCCGCTCGGCGACCTCGCGGTCGAGGTCGCCGGCGCGACCGCCGTGACCCCGGCGCGCATCCTCGACCTCGACGAAGCCGTGCTGACCGAGACACTGCAGGTTCCCGGCGGCACCGTCCGCCGGCGCTCCTGGGTGTCGGCGCCCGCACAGGCGCTGATCGTCGAGCTCACCGCGGACGTCGAGTTCGCGGCATCCCTCTCGCTATCGACACCCCTCCGCGGCACCGCGAACGGTCTCGGTCTCGACATCGAGATCCCGGTCGACGGGGCACCCCTGCACGAGACCTCGGTCGAGCCGCCCCTGCGGTACGCCGAGGCCGACACCGACTTCGACGCCTTCGCGGCCGTCGCGGTCGCGCTGGACACCGACGGTTTCGTGGATGCCGCGCCTGCACGCGCGGCCGTCCACGGGGCTCGCCGGCTGCTGATCGCCCTCTCCACATCGTCCCGCGCCGAGTTTTGGTGGGCCGACGCGGACGGGGAGTGGCGGACCGCCTCCCGCGAGGCGGTCCGGGACCGTGCCATACAGCGCGCGGATGCCGCGGCACACCGCGCACCGTCCGCGCTGCTCGCCGAGCACATCGCCGATCGTCGGCGCCACGCTCGGGCACGGTTCGCGATCGGCGGTCGACGGGAAGGCACGTGGGACATCGACCGCGACATCCTCCACACCGGCGACGCGCAGCTGAAGGCGACGATCGCCGCCGAGTTCGGCGCGTATCTGCTCGCCTCGTCGTCCCGGGCGGGTGGGCCGCCCGCGAACCTGCAGGGCATCTGGAACGACCAGCTGCGTCCTGCGTGGTCGTCCAATTACACGATCAACATCAATACGCAGATGAACTACTGGGCAGCGCCCGTGCTCGGCCTCGACGACGCGTCCGAGCCGCTGCTCGCGCTGGTCGAGCGTCTCGCCCGCACCGGTGCCGACGTCGCGCGCGAGCTGTACGGCGCCCGCGGCTGGGTGGCGCACCACAACTCGGACGTGTGGGGCTGGAGCCTTCCGGTCGGCGGCGGCCACGGTGCGCCCAGCTGGGCGATCTGGATGATGGGCGGCGTGTGGCTCACCCACAACCTGTGGGACGCGTACGAGTTCGGCGGAGACCTCGAGCTGCTTCGCTCCCGCATCTGGCCGGTCATGCGCGGCGCGGTCGAGTTCTGCCTCGACTGGCTGGTGCCCGGTCCCGACGGGATGCTGCGCACCTCGCCGTCGACGGCGCCCGAGAACTCCTTCATCGGACCCGACGGCGGGTCCACCGCGATCGGGCTGACGGCGGCATCCGATGTCTTCCTCATCCAGGCGCTCTTCGAACGCGCCCTCACGGCCATCGATGCGCTCGGTGCCGACGACGACCCGCTCACGGCCGAGATCGATCGCGCGCTGGCCGCGCTCGCCCCGGTGGGGATCCGCTCCGACGGCCGGCTGAGCGAGTGGTCGGCCGAGGTGGTCGAGGTCGAACCGCTGCACCGGCACCTGTCGCCCCTCGTCGGCATGTATCCGCTCGACACCCTCACGCCCGACCGCGATCCCGAGCTCTTCGAGGCCGGCGTCCGCCTGCTCCACGCGCGCGGCTCCGGAGCGATGGGCTGGTCGTGGGCGTGGAAGATCGCGCTGCGCGCCCGCATCGGCGACGGCGATGCCGCCGCGGCGCTCCTGGACGAGGCGCTCGCGCCGTTCGACGGCGACGCGACCCGCCACGGACCCGTGGACGGGTCGGAGTGGGGCGGCCTGCTGCCCAACCTCTTCAGCACCCATCCCCCGTTCCAGATCGACGGCAATCTCGGCTTCCCGGCCGGCATCGCCGAGATGCTGGTGCAGAGCCATGACGGCGTCGTGCGGCTGCTGCCCGCCCTGCCGTCCACGTGGACCGACGGCGACGCGCAGGGACTCGGCGCACGAACCGGCCTCGTGGTCGACCTGGCGTGGCGCGATGGCGCGCTGGCGTCGGCGACGCTGCGCAGCATCCGCGGGGGCGAGCGCGACGTGATCGTCGACTGCGCGGGCGGCCGCGCGGTGGTCCGGGTACCCGCCGACGGGACCGTCGACGTGCCGGTGGACGCGCTCACCGACGCCGCCGGCCTCGCGATCGGGGTGCTCCGTGCGCGGTGAGCTCACCCTCGTCGACGAGCCCACCACCCAGACCGAGCCGCCGGACTTCGACCGGTTCTGGGCCGACACCCTCGGCGAGACGCGGCGCCACCCGCTCGACGTCACCGTCGAGCCGCGGGATACCGGCCTCGCAGTCATCGACGTGTTCGACGTCACATTCCGCGGCTTCGGGGGCACACGGATCCACGCCTGGCTGCGCGTCCCGCACGGCGCGACGGCGCCGCTGCCCGGCCTCGTGCAGTTCTTCGGCTACGGCAACGGCCGCGGCCACGCGCTGCGCGACCTGCGCTGGGCGGCCGCCGGCTACGCGCACCTCGTGGTGGATGCCCGCGGCCAGGGCCACGGCGACACCGACGACGACCACCCGGACGGCGGACCCTCCGCCGGCGGGTTCCTCACCCGCGGCATCCGCTCGCCCTACGAGTACTACTACCGGCGGGTGTACGCCGACGCCGTGCGGGCCGTCGAGGCGCTGAGGTCTCTCGACATCGTCGATGAGGCCCGCGTCGGAGCCGTCGGCGCGAGCCAGGGCGGCGGGATCGCGCTGGCGATCGCGGGGCTGGTGCCCGACCTCGCGGTCGCGATCGTCCAGGCGCCGTTCCTGTGCGAGCTGAATCGCGCGGCCCGGCTCAGCGTCGAGCACCCGTACGCCCTGCTGACCCAGCACTTCGCCGACCGGCGCCTCGACACGGCCACCGCCCTCGACACCCTGCGGTACTTCGACGGCGTGAACCACGCCACGCGCGCCACCGCGCCGGCCCTGCTGAGCACCGGGCTCCGCGACGGCATCGCGCCCCCGGCATCCGTGCTCCCCGCTTTCACGGCCTACGCCGGACCCAAGCAGGTGGTGCTGTGGCCGTACAACGGCCACGAAGCGGGCGGCGACCTCGACGAGGAGAACGCGCTCGAGTTCGCCGCCGCGCACCTGGCACCGCTCCGACGCACCGCCGGTCACCCCAGCGCCTGACCCGCGGACTCGCTACCGTATCGACTGAGACCGAAGGAACCGATGGATCACGACACCGCTGCGCGCACGACGCTCATCCGTTCGGCGTCGGAAGCAGGCTCGAGGGTGTTCGCCACCATCCTGACCCGCAGCCCCATCAGCCGCATCGACATCGCCCGCCAGACCGGGCTGTCGCAGGCCGCCGTCACCAAGGCGGTCTCGCCTCTCGTCGCCGCCGGTCTCGTCGACGCCCCGCCCGCGACCCACCGCGACGGAAACCCCGGTCGCCCCGCAGCGCCGGTGTCGATCGTCCCCGATGCGATGGTGCTGCTGGGCATCAAGGTCAACGTCGACGAGGTGATCGGCGTAGCCACCGATCTCGCCACGACGGTGCTCGCCGCCGAGACCCGGCCGCTGGCCGCGCACGATCCGGGGTCGGCGGCGGAGGCGATCATCGAAGTGGTGCGCCGTCTCGAAGACCGCCTCGGCGACAAGCGCGATGCCATCGCCGGCGTCGGCGTCTCGGTGTCGGGCGACGTCGACACCTCCACCGGCGTCGTCCGGGAGTCGGCGATCATGGGGTGGGCGGACGTCGACTTCGGCGGGCTGCTGCAGGAGCGGCTCGGCCGGCCCGTGACACTGGAGAACGACGTTCACGCCCTCACCGTCGGCGAGCACTGGTTCGGCGTCGGCCTCGGCATGGAGTCGTTCGCGATCGTCACCATCGGCCGCGGCATCGGCAGCGGCCTGCACCTGAACGGGCAGGTCGTCACCGGCGCGTTCGGGGTGTCCGGCGAGATCGGCCACCTGCCGCTCGCCGACCCCGCGCGCATCTGCTCGTGCGGACGCCGCGGCTGCGTCGAGGCCGTGGCCTCCACGGCCGCGATCGCGGCCACCGTGTCGGCCGCGCTCGGCCGCGACGTCGACATCGAGGAGGCGGTCCGCCTCGCGCACGCGGGCGACCCGGCCGCCGAGGCCGCGTTCCGCGAGGCAGCCAGTCTCATCGGCACCGCGATCGCCACGCTGGTCAACCTCGCCGGCCCCGAACTCGTCATCATCGGCGGCGAGGGAGTGTCGAACTTCGACCTCTTCGAGAAGAACCTGCGTGACGCCTTCGACGCCCACGCGTTCGGTGCCGCCGCCCGCTGCCGCATCGTGACGCGGCCGCACACCTTCCAGGACTGGGCCCGCGGCGCCGCTGCGGCCGCCATCCAGTCGCTCGTCCGCTGACGCCGCGCCGCGGCATCCGTCCTTCCCGGAGAAGCCATGCCCGTCATCACGCGCGCTCGCGCCATGCTCGTCGACATCCCCGTCGAGACCGTCCGCACCGACGCGGTGCAGTCGTTCGTGAAGCAGGAGACGATCCTCGTCGACCTCGAGACCGACGACGGCACGCCCGGCCGCGGCTACTCATACACGATCGGCACCGGCGGCCGCGCCGTGCTGTCGATGCTGCGGGACCACCTGTTGCCCGCGATCATCGGGCAGGACGTGCGCCGCCCCGAGGCGATCTGGCGGCATGCGTTCTCGCAGACCCGCGCCACCACGGTGGGCGCCATCACCTCGCTCGCGCTCGCGGCGATCGACACGGCGGTGTGGGATGCCGGATGCCGGCGCAATGGAGAGCCGCTCTGGCGTGCCGTCGGGGGCAGCGATCCGGAGGTGCGGCTCTACGACACCGAGGGAGGCTGGCTGCACATCGACGCCGACACCCTCGTCGCCAACACCGTCGCCGCACGCGACGGCGGCTGGCATGGCTCCAAGCTCAAGGTCGGCTCGCCCGACCCGCGCCGCGACGTCGAGCGCCTCGCCGCCGTGCGTGCGGCCGTCGGCCCGGGCTACCCGCTCATGGTCGACGCGAACCAGGGGCTCACCCTCGCCGATGCGCGCGCTCTCGCCCGCGCGATCGAGCCGTCCGGGATCTCCTGGCTCGAAGAGCCGCTGCCCGCCGACGACGTGTCGGCGCACGCCCGCCTCGTGGAATCGACATCCATCCCCATCGCGGTCGGCGAGTCGCTGTACTCCGTCGGGCAGTTCAAGGAGTACCTCGCACGCGATGCCGCCACCATCGTCCAGCCGGACGTCGCGCGTGTCGGCGGCATCACGCCGTGGCTGAAGATCGCGCACCTCGCCGAGGCGTTCAACGTGCCGGTGTGCCCCCACTTCCTCATGGAGCTGCACGTCAGCCTCGTCGCCGCGGTGCCCAACGGTCGCATCGTCGAGTACATCCCGCAGCTGCGCGCCGTCACGACCGCCGACCTCGCGGTGACCGGCGGTCGCACGACCGCCCCCGACGAGCCCGGCATCGGCATCTCATGGGACGACGACGCGCTCGAGAACCTGCGCGTGCTCTAGCCCGAGCCGCGACACGACGGTGCCCGGCGGTCTCGCGACCGCCGGGCATCGTCGTGGGTACTGCGTCCTACTTCAGCGCGTCGTACAGGTCCTGCTCCATCTGCAGGAACTGCGCGAGACCGAGACCGTCCAGGTCGTCGAGGTACGCCTGCCAGGCGCCGTCGTCGTTGATGTCCCGCTGGCCGGTGACGAACTCCGCCTGCGCCTGCGTGACGTAGTTGGCGATGTTCGTCTGCAGATCGGCGAGCTCTGCCGACGTGTCGGCGTCGGGCCACAGCCTCTCGGCCGGGAACAGGATGCTCTCGTCGGGCATGTAGGGCTCGTACTCCTTCGACGCGATGAGCAGGCGCCGCTCGTAGCCGTCCGGCGAGTAGACGTCCTCGGGGACGACCTGCGAGTTGCGGTACTCCAGCGAGTCCCAGTACTGCGCCATCGAGCGCCAGGCGGCGTTCGAGGTCTCGTCGTAGGTGAGCGGCTTGAAGGAGGGCTCCAGCTCCGGGTCGAGCGCCACGTCGCCCTCTTCCGCCGGCACCCACGCCTCGCCCTCCGGACCCATCGCGCCCCGCTTGTCGCCTTCGTCAGTCACGAGGTAGTCGATGACCTTGATCGCCTTGATGCGCTCGTCCTCGGTCGACTTGTTGGTGAGGGCGAAGATGCCCACCGGGTTCACGGGCGACCGCCACGTCGCCAGCTGCGTCCCGTCGGGGCCGGCGACAGGAGCGACCGCGTCGTAGTTCTTGTCACGGCCGTCCGGAGACTCGGGCGTCACGAAGTCGTACGGATGCAGATCGACCGCGGAACCGAGGATCTCGGTGCCGGAGTTGTCGCCGAGCGCCTTGAGCCCGTCGCCGTTCTGGGTGAACGCCGCGGTGTCGAGCAGCCCCTCCGACGCGAGGGAATTGATGTACGCGAGGCCCGCACGCCACTCGTCCGATGCGGCGGCGAGCTGCACCTCACCGTCGTCCATCACCATCGGAGGCGGGCTGGACGGCCCCGCGACCGGCGCGTAGGCGAACGCGTTCATGAGGTAGTTGACGATCGGCTGCGTCGCCGACCCGCTCAGCGGCACCTCGTCCTGCACGCCGTTGCCGTTGGGGTCGTCGTTCTTGAACGCCCGCAGCACCGTCCGCAGCTCCTCGGTGGTCGTCGGCTGCTCGAGGCCCAGCTTCTCCAACCACGTCGTGTTCATCCACAGCTTGGACGGGAAGCTGCAGTGGTAGCACTCGCTCCACTGGGTGATCGCGTAGATGTGCCCGTCGGGGGCGGTGACCGACTCCTTCCAGTCCGGCTTCTCCTCGAAGCGCTCCTTGAGCGTCGGCGCGTACTCGTCGATGAGGTCCTCCAGCGGCAGCAGGACCCCCTGCTGGCCGTACTTCAGGATCTCGCTGCGCGAGAAGGCGTCGACCCACGGCACCAGGAAGTACGCGTCCGGGTAGTCGCCGCTGGCGAGCGAGACCTGCCGCTTCTCGCCCGCGACGCTGCCGTCGTAGGTGGTGGTCTGCCAGTCGAAGTCGATGTCGAACTTCTTCTCGACCTCCTGGGTGAAGCTGTTCTCCTTGAGCGTGCCGTTGTCGCCCTGCGGACCGAAAGCGACGAGCTTCCCGTTGTCCTGGTCGGCAGAGGGCGTGCACGCCGCCATCGCGAGCGCGGTCGCCGCGATCGCGATCGACGCGACCGCTCCCCTCATCAAGCTGTGTCTCATTGCCGGAATCTCCTTTGCCCGGGTCATATTGCGTGGTGGTGGGTCTGTGAGGGGAAGCGGGTCAGCCCTTGACGGCGCCGACCATGATCCCCTTGTTGAAGTACTTGGCGACGAACGGGTAGACGACGAGCATCGGCACCGTCGCGATGACGACGGTCGAGTAGCGGAGCAGATCGGCGAGCTCCCGCCGCCGGAGCTGCTCGCCGACGTCGCCGCCGCCGCCGGCGTCGTTGAGCACGAGGAGGCCGCGGAGCACGAGCTGCAACGGCTGCAGGTCGGCGTTGCGGAGGTAGAGCAGCGCGTCGAAGTACGAGTTCCACTGCATGATCGCGTACATGAGCGCGATGACGGCGATCAGGGGCTTCGCGAGCGGGAGGACGATCGACCAGAGGATCCGCAGCTCGCTGGCGCCGTCCAGTTGCGCCGCCTCATAGACCTCGTCGGGGATGGAGGCGCGGAAGAACACCATCGCGATGATGACCTGCCAGACGCCGATCGCGTTCGGCAGCAGCATCGACCAGCGGGTGTCGAGGAGCCCCAGCGACTGCACCACCAGGTACATCGGGATCACGCCGCCGCTGAACAGCATCGTGAAGACGACGGCGCCGGTGATGACCTTGCGGCCGAACAGGTTCTGGCGTGACAGCGGGTACGCGATCGCGACCGTGCCGGCCACGCTGATGAGCGTGCCGATCACGGTGTAGAAGGCCGAGTTCGCGAAGCCGCGCACGATCGCCGGATTCGCGAGCGCCTCGACATAGCCGCGGAAGGTGATGTCGACCGGCCAGAACAGCACCTGGCCCGACGAGACGGCGTGCGGGCTCGACAGCGAGCTGGCGACGATGTTCAGGAGCGGCAGCAGCACCACCAGCAGGAAGATCGTGAGCAGTACGTAGGCCACCGCGACGAAGGCGCGATCGCCCCTGGTCTCCCGGATCTTCACGCCGCGCGGCTCGGACCGTCTGCGCCGGGCGCTGGGGAGGGATCGAGCGGCGACGGCGCCGACGGCGGCCTCTTCGGCGAGGACGGCCTCCTTGCTGATGACGTTGCTCACCACAGCCCGCTTCCCGTGACCCGCTTGGACACCGCATTGACGACGAGCAGCAGCACCAGGCTGATCACGGCGTTGAAGAGGCCGATCGTCGCGCCGAGACTGAAGTTCGCGTTGAGGATGCCCGTCTTGTACACGTACGTCGGGATGATCTCCGACGTCGAGAGGTTGAGCGCGTTCTGCAGCAGGAACGCCTTCTCGAACCCGATGGCCATGATGTTTCCGACACCCAGGATGAGGATGATCGTCGCCGTCGGCATGAGCGCGGGCAGATCGACGTGCCGGATCTTCTGCAGGCGCGAGGCACCGTCGATCTTCGCCGCTTCATAGAGCGAGACGTCCACGGACGCGAGCGCCGCGAGGTAGATGACCGCCGAGTACCCCGTCGTCGTCCACAGGTCGGTGGCCACGTAGATGTGGCGGAAGAAGTCGGCGTCGGCCAGCAGGTCGACCTGGCCGGCGCCGAAGAAGCTGAACGTGCGCCCCAGCAGGCCGACGCGAGGCGACAGCAGCAGGATCGTCATGGACACGATCACGACCGTCGAGATGAAGTACGGGGCGTACGTCATGAGCTGCACCGTGCGCTTGAAGAAGCGCAGCCGCACCTCGTTCAGCGCGAGCGCCAGGATGATCGGCAGCGGCAGGCTGGCGATCAAGGTGTACGCGGCGAGGATGAACGTGTTGGCCACCAGCCGCGGGAACACGGGGTTGCCGAACAGCCGCTCGAAGTTGTCGAAGCCGACCCAGGGGCTCCCCCACACCCCGTCGATGGGGTTGTAGTTCTTGAACGCGATCACGGCGTTCGCCATCGGCACGTACCGGAACACGATGAACCACACGATGGGCAGCAGCAGGAGCAGATAGAGCTGCCAGTACCGCCGCACGCTCCGGGAGAACCGTGCGCGAGTGGTCAGCCTTCGCGGCTGCGGGATCACCGCCGTGGCGGGTGTCACATGCTCAACGTCGAGCGTCATCCGGATCCTCCATGGATTACTTTACGACGTAATGTTATGTTGTCGATCGCGATTCCGCTACTGGATCATCCGATGTCTGCCAATTCGGCATCGCCCCCATCGACAGCGCACGCTCTCGCCGAGAGCCCACGTCAAGAACGTGAACGGCGTGTGCTCGCGGCGAGAGCACACGCTGTCGACGAGGCGCGGGCGCGCGGCTACGCGAAGCGGACGGTCTGCTGCAGCCGGGTGCGGATGTCGAAGACCTCGTTGCCGCCGATGTCGCGCGCGCCGGTGATGCCACGACGCAGCACGGTCGCCAGCGCACTGCGCGACGTCACCGCGACCCGCACGCCGCGAACCTTGCCGAGCTCCTGGATCGGATCGATCACGTCTTCGTCGGGCAGCACCACGATCGCGCCGCTGAAGCGGACGCCCGCCCCGCGTGAGATGACCCGCATGTGAGCCAGCAGCTCGGCCAGCGGTGCGCCCGAGACGCCGTCGCCGATGAACTCGCCGCGCCGCAGGCGCGCGGGTCCGCCGAAGTCCTCCGACAGGATGCCGTACAGGCCGCTCGGGCCGAGCACGATGTGGTCGATCTTGGCGTCGGGATCGGCATCCCGTCCCGCCGCGGCGACGTCGTGCCACACCGTGTAACCCATGCCGAGGTCGGCCACGATGCGGGCCGTCGCCTCCTCGGCGAGCGCATCAGCGAGCAGGCGCCGCAACGCCACGGGGGCCGAGCGCACGAGCGCCGGATCGTACGGGTCGTCGAGCGTCACTCCGCGTCCGGCCCACTCGCGGATGAGCGTGAGGTAGCGCTCGCGGCGCCAGCCGCCCGGGTGCCCGTACGAGCGCGCACGCGGACGGGTGTCGGTGCGGGCCGCCGGCGGCCGCCAGCCCGACCACTCGGGGGCCGCCGCCTCGCCGAACCCGTGGCCGCGGTCGTACGCCGCGCGGGCGTCCGGTGTGCCGACGAGCTCCCACGCGCGCTGCACCTGGATGAACACGGCGGCGTCGCCGCCGGTGTCGGGGTGGGTCTGCCGCAGCCGCAGGCGATAGGCCTTGCGCAGCGTCTCGTCGTCGACACCGGGGTCGACCGCGAGCACCTCGTAGGCCGACGCCGAGAGCGGACTGTCGAACACGCACCCTCCCCACGAGCCGCTGCCGCACGGACCGGCCGCGCGGAACACCGCAGATCAGGCTACGTCACCCCCGGGCCGTCGGGCGCGTCGCGGCGCTCATCGCGTCCGATCGTCGGGCGCGTCGCGGCGCTCATCGCGTCCGATCGTCGGGCGCGTCGCGGCGCTCGTTCCGCCGAGCGTAGGCGGCGGCGCTGCGGCTGGACAGGGCGAGCAGGACCAGGATGTCGAGGCTCAGCGACACGTACGTCCCGTCGATCTCGATCTCCTGGCCCTGCGCCCACCACGCGGTGAAGGATGTGCTGATCGAGAGCACCGAGATGAGCATCACGACTACGCGCGCCCAGTTGATGCCCCGGTATACGAGGAATGCCAGCGCGAGGTCGAGCAGCAGCACCACCGCGCCCGTGCCCAGCACGAGCCACAGCGCCGCCTGCGTCCCCTCCGGGCTCGGGTCGAACCCCTCGAGCACGGAGTCGGGATCGGCGAGGATCTCGTCCCACCCGGCCGCGATGCCGACGAGCACGGCCACACCGGCGAGGACGCGCAGCAGGATCAGCGCGGCGCCGGCCGTCGTGGAGATGGGCCGCTTCATGTGCGGGTCGTACTGCGGCGGCTTCAGCAGTCGCGCGGCGGGCTCGAACGCGGGTCGTTTCTGGGGAGCAGGCGTCTCTGCGCTCACGCCGCCACCTCCCCGGACGCGCCGACGCGCGGCTCGACCGCGCGCACGTCGACGATGGGCAGGTCGCCGTCGGTGCGGATGCTGTCGCCGCCTCCGTTGCGCGCGTGGTAGCCGGTGGCGAAGTCGGCGATGACGTCGACAGCGACGCGGGCATCGGCATCCGTCACCGTCCGGACGATGTGGTCGCGCTCGACATCGGTGTCGGCGTCGATCTTGTGCGTGACCTGCAGCGTGAACAGCGACAGGCCCACCCGCGTGTCGAAGGTGCCCGCGGCGAGCCACTCGACCCGGCGCCCGCCTGGCAGCAGCCAGTCATCGGGGCAGCGCCAGAACCGCACATGGTGACGTTGCGCGGGATTGCCGTCGACCTCCTGCTGGTACGCGAAGTCCTGCTGGCGGCCGAAGAGGAACAGCGGGCTCACCGGCGCCTCGTCGTAGCTGCGCCGCGTGAGCGTCGACGCGACGATGCGCCATGAAGACCCGAGGGTGACGGGCTCTGCACGCGTCCAGCCGGCGGCCTCGAGCGCGGCGCGGATCTGCTCGCCGGTGCCCTGGAACGCCAGGTTCACCGGATCGCCGAGGAGCCCGTCGCTGGTCCGGGTGCGTCCGATGAAGTACTCGGGCACGTAGATGGTGGTGAGGATGCGGTGCAGGCGGGGCAGCACGAGGTAGGCGAGCAGCAGCCAGAACGCCAGGAAGAACGGGATGCCCCACCAGCCGACGTGGAACGTCTCGGTGAAGCTGAGGTAGGCCAGCCACAGTGCCGCCAGCCCGGCGAAGACGAAGAAGAACCAGTCGATCGCCACACCGATCGAGTACGCGCGGCGCCGGGTTGCCATGATCCCTCCTGTCCGCCGACCTGTGTCAGCCCCAGAGCGGGATGTCGGGTCGGTGGGCCAGCGCCGTCACGCCGACGTCCGGCGGCAGGTCGGCGAGCGTCGCCGGCTGCCAGCGCGGCGAGCGGTCCTTGTCGATGACCTGCGCCCGGATGCCCTCCGCGAGGTCGGGCTGGGTCGTGGCGAACCACATCACGAGCCCGTACTCCTGGTCGAGCGCGTCGCGCAGTCCCGGCAGCTCGCGCGCGCGGCGCACGGCCGCCAGCGTCACCGCGAGCCCGGTCGGCGAGAGCTCGCCGAGCAGATCGGCGGTGGCGGATGCCTCGGGCTCGGGGCGCGCGCGCAGCCGCTCGACGATCTCGGGCACGGTGTCGGCGGCGAAGGCGTCGTCGATCCACGCGCGTGCCGCCTCGAGCTTCGATCGCACCGGTGTCTCGTCGAAGAGCAGCACCAGCTCGGTCGGCGTGGAGGGATCTGCGCGCGTCTCGAGCGCATCGCGGACCGCGTCGAGATTCTCGTGGGGCACGAAGTGGTCGGCGAATCCGGCGTAGATCGCGTCCGAGGCATCCATCACGGCGCCGGTGAGTCCGAGGTACTCCCCCAGGCGGCCCGGCGCGTGGGCCAGCAGCCACGTGCCGCCGACGTCGGGGGTGAAGCCGATGCGCGTCTCGGGCATCGCCAGCTGCGACCGCTCGGTCACGATGCGGATCGCCGCGTGCCCGGCGACGCCGATGCCTCCGCCCATCGTGATTCCGTCCGCGAACGCGATGAAGGGCTTCGGGTACTCGGCGATGCGGGCGTTGATCGCGTACTCGTCGCGGAAGAACACCCCGGCGTCCTCGGCGCGGCCGCTCGTGACCTGCTCGGCGAGCCCGCGCACGTCGCCGCCGGCGCAGAGTCCACGCTCGCCCGCGCCGTCGAGCAGCACGACGTCGACCTCGGTGTCGTGCTCCCATGCGTCGAGGACCTCGTGCAGCCGTCGGACCATGCCGAGGTCGAGGGCGTTGATCGCCCGCGGACGGTTCAGGGTCAGGCGCCCGAGGCCGCCGCTCGCCCTCGCGAGGACGGTGGGCTCTGCGGCGTCGGTGGCGAGGTCGGTCACGAGCGCAACGTTACCGGCCGGGTGAAGTTCTCCCACGCTGGAGCGGGATTTCCGCCAGGATGGGACTCGGTTCCGCAAGGAATCCGCAATGAAGCGGCCCCGACCTGTGCCCCGCGGGGTGTCTCGCTCACGTCCACGGGAAGGGTTCGGCATGCCCCACGGCCAGTCGCTGGAGTTCTCAGGTGTCACCAAGCGCTTCGGCGCCGTCACGGCCGTCTCCGGGCTCACCGCCCGCGTCGAGCCCGGGCAGGTGACCGGATTCCTCGGCCCGAACGGCGCCGGCAAGACCACCACGCTGCGGATCCTCTTGGGCCTCGTCCGCGCCACGGACGGCCACGCGACGATCGGCGGCAAGCGCTACGCCGAGCTCGACCAGCCGCTGCAGACCGTCGGCGCCGTGCTCGAGGCATCCAGCTTCCACCCCGGTCGCACGGCGGCGGCGCACCTCACCATCTACGCGCAGGCCGCGGGCATCGCGAAGACGCGCGTCGGCGAGGTGCTGGACCTCGTGGGATTGACGGATGCCGCGGGCCGCAAGGTCGGCGGATTCTCACTCGGCATGCGCCAGCGCCTGGGCCTCGCCTACGCGCTGCTGGGCGACCCGGGCGTGCTCGTGCTCGACGAGCCGGCGAACGGCCTCGATCCCGAGGGGATCCGCTGGATGCGCGGCTTCCTCCGCCAGCTCGCGGCCGAGGGCCGCACGGTGCTCGTGTCGTCGCACCTGCTCGCCGAGGTGCAGCAGACCGTCGACGCGCTGCTGATCATCTCGCGCGGGCGCCTGGTGTTCCAGGGCTCCATCGACGAGCTCACCGACCCCGACGAGCACGCCACGGTCGTCGATGCCCCCGACCGCGCGGCGCTCATGGGTGCCCTGCGGGCGGCGGGCGTGCCGTTCGAAGTGCTCCGCTCGGGCCTGACCGTGCGCGGCGTCGACCCGGCCGCCGTGGGTGCGGCCGCCGCGGCGGGCGGCGTGGCGCTGTCGTCGCTGCACCGGCGCGGACCGGCGCTCGAGGAGGTCTTCCTCGACCTCGTGAACGGCGCCCGCGTGCACGCCAGCGCGGCCGGCGCCGTCGGCTCGCTCTCGCCGGTGCAGGGAACGGATGCCGCAGCCGGCGCGGCCGGGGTCATCGGTGTCGCCGCGGCTGCGGCCTCCGCGGAGCCGGACGCTGCGGCCTCCGCGGAATCGGTCGAAGCGACCGCCGTGGACGCGGTCCCGGCGGACGCAGCCCCGGTGGAGCCGGCCGCTGCGCCGGCCTCCGACGAGGACGGCGGTTCGGAGACGGATGAGGCCGAGGAGTCGGCGCTCAGCGCCGCGGCGCTCGATGCCGAGGCGACGGGAGCCCCCGGTGCGGCCGCCGCTCTGGCCGCGGCCGCCGGCGCCGCGTGGGCCGGCGAATCCCGCGAGGCGCGCGACGAGGAGCCCTTCGCGGAGCGTGGCCACGCACCGGCCGATGCCGATTCCGCCGAGAGCGCGCACGACGCGGGTGCCGGTGGCGAAGACCTGCCCGCTGCTGCCGAGCCACCGCTGACGGCGTCCGCGGCGTCGTTGTACTCGGTCGCCGGCACCGGGGTGATCGACATCGTTCCCGCCGCCGCGCAGAACGCGGCCCAGCCCGCGCCGGCATCCGCCGAGCAGCAGGACGCCGAACAGGACGCCGAACAGGACGACGCCGAGCACGCCGCCGCAGAGCCCGCGGCCGAGGAGCCGTCGGCGCGGGCAGCGATCCCCGAGGAGTCCGGCGGATACCCCGCCGACGATCCGTGGGCGCCGGAGGACGCGGATCCCGACGTGGAGGCCCTCGGCGAGATCGACGACGAGCTCTCGACCCCCGAGCCCGCCGACGCGGACGACGACCGTCCGTGGGAGCACTACGTCAAGACGGATTCCGATTTCGAGGCCGACGCCTTCTTCGCGGCGTTCGACGCCGACGGCAATCCACGCGCCGTTCCCGGCGGCGAGGCGGATGCGGCATCCGACCCCGACGCGGATGCCGAAGCGCAGCCCGCCGGTGACGCCGATCCCGGGGCCGACACCGACCCGGCCGACCCCGGCCCCACTCCCGGCGCGGATCCCGAGCACACCGGCGACGCCGAACCCGGCGTCGACACCGACCCGCCCTCCGCGACCTCCGAGTCCCATCCCGAGGACGCCCGCGATCCCGACGCCGCACCCGAAGACCAGCCCGCCGCGACGGAAGACCCGGGTCCCGGGCCGGATCCCGAGCCCTGGATCCCGCCGGAGGCCGCCGCCTTCGAGGACGCGTACGACGACGCAGTCCCCGCGACCGAGGTCCCCGACACCGCGACCGAGACCGCGACCGAGGTCCCCGAGACCGCGACCGACGACACGGCCGAGCCGGTCCCGCCGACGCCGGACGAGGCATCCGTCCCCTCCGATGGTGACGAAGAGCGCGTGGCCGCCGACGACCGCGAGTCCGTCGACCAGGAAGGGGGCGACCGATGAGCCTGACCGCAGCGACGCGCGCCGAGACGACGAAGCTCTTCTCGACCAGCGTCTGGTGGATCCTCGCCGTCGTCCTCTTCGCCTACGTCGCCTTCACCGCGGCCGCCCTCGGCTTCGTGTTCGCCGCTGCGGCGACGGGCGCGCTCCCGGGCGACGCGCCACCGCTCCCCGAAGAGGGCCTGGCCGCGACCCTCTACAGCACGGCCACCGCGGTCGGGTATGTCTTCCCCCTCCTCGTGGGCACGCTCATGGTGACCGCGGAGTTCCGGCACAAGACCCTGACCCCGACGTTCCTCGCGACGCCGCGCCGCGGCCGGGTGCTCGCCGCGAAGCTCGCCGTCGGCGTCCTCATCGGCGTGGTGCTCGGCGTCATCGGCATCGCGGCGGCGCTGGGCACGTCGGCCGCCTTCCTCGCCGGCTTCGGGCTCGAGACCGAGATCACATCGCTCGACACCTGGACGATGCTCGGACGGATGCTGCTCGCCTACGTGCTCTGGACCCTCATCGGCGTCGGGGTCGGCGCCCTGGTGCGCAACCAGGTCGGGGCCATCGTCGGCGTGCTGGTCTTCACGCAGTTCGTCGAGCCCATCGGCCGCACCGCCGCGGCGTTCGTCGACGGCCTGTCGGACTTCACGCGGTTCCTCCCCGGCGCCGCCAGCGACGCCCTCGTGGGAGCGAGCGTGCTGTCGGCGAGCATGCCGCAGGGCTCGACGGAGCCGCTCGAGTGGTGGGTGGGCGGCCTCATCCTGCTCGGCTACGCGGCGGTGTTCGTCGTGGTCGGCCACCTGGTGAGCTGGCGCCGCGACGTCAGCTGACGCAGCCGCTCCGGTCCAGGAAACGCAGCTTCCGGCCGCCCCCAACCTGCGAAACCCGGACCGCGCACGGCCCGACGGCGGTCTGAGCAACGCCAGGGGTCCAGGAAACGCAGGATCGCGGCATCCCGAAACGGCGAAACCCGGACCGCACACGCGGGCCACGGGGGTTTCAGACGGCGGGAGCGGGCGCGGGAGTCTTGCGCTTGCGCGGCTTCTTCTCGGGCACGACGGGAATGGTGCCCGTCTCGGCCGCGATCTCGGCGACGTCGGCGGCCTCCGCGGCGACCTCGACACGCAGCGCCTGCACGAGCGCGAGGCCGTGGCGGGTCGTCAGGATGATCCGCTGGAACTCGGGGTGGCCCTCGAGGTCGATCACGACGCTGGGCCGACGACGGCGGATCACGGCGAAGTCGTCGCCGCCCGCCGAGCGCCACGTCCCCATCGCGATGACGCCGCGCAGGTGCGTGCCCGGGCTGGGGACGCCGCGCAGCCAGGTCCAGGCGTCATCGGTGAGCTGCACCTTGGTGATCGTGGACCGTTCGATGACGACGTTCCCCTTGCGGAATGACAGCGCGCGCTCCGACACCGACAGCACCACTTCGAGCTGCGTCGAGTCGAGCAGCAGCGTCACCATGCGACTAGTCTGCCAGCGGGTCACCCGGGAACCGGGCTCATTTGCTTACGGGAGGGCAACGATCCGCGACCCCGACGTCTCCGCTCGGTGCAAGACTGGATCGGTGACCGTCGTGTCCCCCTCCGTCACCGCGCCCCCCGCAGC
>NZ_JBJDRL010000073.1:0-20424 GCF_044987475.1 Microbacterium sp. ZW CA_36 | reverse complement strand
CCCCTGGCGAGGGCCTCGGCGCGGCGGCGGTCGACGCGCTCACCTCGGCCGCCGACCAGGTGCGCCCCGACGCCATCCTGGTGGCGCACTCGGTGGAGGGCCGCGAGGTCGCGGGCCGGTACGCCGCGCGCACCCGGTCCGGCCTCGCGGTCGATGCCGTCGGCGTCTCGCGCGACCCCGAAGGCGTGATCGCGCACCACTCGGTCTACGGCGGCGCCTACAACGTCGATGCCGCGGTCACGTGGGGGGCGCCGGTCATCACCATCCGTCAGGGATCGATGGATGCCCGCGCCGATGCCGTCGCCGGTGTCGAAGCCGAACCGCTCGAGGTGCGCGCCTCGGGTCGCCGTGCCGCAACGGTGACGTCGGTCGATGAGACGGTGGTGTCGTCGACGCGTCCGGAGCTGCGGGGTGCGACGAAGGTGGTGTCCGGCGGTCGCGGACTCGGCTCCGGCGACAAGTTCGCGCTCGTCGAGCAGCTCGCCGACGCTCTGGGCGCCGCCATCGGCGCCTCTCGCGCCGCGGTCGACGCCGGCTACGTGCCCTACTCGTACCAGGTCGGCCAGACAGGAGTGTCGGTGTCGCCCCAGCTGTACGTGGCGCTCGGCATCTCGGGCGCGATCCAGCACAAGGCCGGCATGCAGACCGCGAAGACGATCGTCGCGGTCAACAAGGACGCGGATGCCCCGATCTTCGAGATCGCGGACTTCGGCGTCGTCGGCGATCTGTTCCGGGTGGTGCCGCAGCTGATCGCTGCTCTCGAGGCGAAGAAGGCGTAACCCGGTATGGCGACGTTCGGTTCTGCGGTGCGGCGAGGACTGCCCCGCGTTCCCGGCGGCGAGCCGTGGCCGCCCGCCGGCACGGCGCCGGTGCCCGACGGCGACGGACGGGACGGCCCCGTCGCTGAGCCTGTGGAAGCGCCTGCGGGGGACGGCTCTTCGACAAGCTCAGAGACCGGTGGTGCGGGCGCTGGAGCGAGCGAGGCCGGCGTCGCGGCCCACACCCCGGTCGTTGAGCGAGCGAGGAACGTGGTCGTTGAGCGAGCTGGCGAGTCGAAACGCAGAGACGAAACGCCTCGAGCCACCGAGCAACCTCTGGTCGCGGCATCCGCCGGCGCCGCCCGGCGCATCCGTCGTGGCCTGCCGCGCGTGCCCGGTGGCGAGCCATGGCCGCCGGCATCCGTCGCCCCTGTTCAGGTGCCGCAAACGGTTGCCTCGGCGGCCGTTATCTCGCAGAACGTGACACCTGAAGCGGTGGGCACCGACGCTCAGGTGGCGCAATCGGTGGCTTCGGCGGCCGCGATCCCGCAGAACGTGACCCCCGAGCCCGCCGGAACGAACGCGGCGGCGTCCGGCGCGCGGCCCCTGCGTCGAGGCCTGCCGCGCGTGCCGGGCGGAGAGCCCTGGCCGCCTGCGGGCCTTGCGCCGAGCGGCCCGGCGGTCCCGGTCGTTGAGCGAGCGAGGAACGTGGTCGTTGAGCGAGCTGGCGAGTCGAAACGCAGAGACGAAACGCCCCGAACCGATGAGGATCTCGAGGTTCGCGACGTTTCACCCTCGGATGCTGTAGCGCCCCTCGCTCCACGAGCCGAAGCTCAACCGGCCGCGCCGACCTCTCCCGGGACGGTGACGGGAGTGCCGCTGTCCGAGCCGCTGCCCTTCCCGCGCACCGTGTGGGCGGGGGCGGCCGCACGCACGCGTCCCGAGCCGCCGGCGGAGCCGAAGCGGATCGGACCCTTCACGCGCGGCCAGTGGGCCGGTGCCGTCATCGTCGGCGGTGCAGGGCTCCTGTACGCCGCGGCCATGGCCGTGCTCGCGGTGCGGTGGCTGCTGTCGACGTCGTGGGGGGTCGGGTTCCTCGAGACATACCCGGGCGAGTACCACCTGCCCGAGGGCGCGCCGATCGGATTTCCCGCATGGCTCGGGTGGCAGCACTTCTTCAACGTGTTCCTGATGGTGCTCATCATCCGGTCGGGCCTGCGGGTGCGCACCGAGAAGCGGCCGACCGCGTTCTGGTCGCCGCGCAACAACGGCCGGCGCAAGATCAGCCTGAACCTGTGGTTCCACCAGTCGCTCGACATCCTGTGGCTGGTCAACGGCGTCGTCTTCGTGGTGCTGCTGTTCGTGACCGGCCAGTGGCTGCGCATCGTGCCCACCTCCTGGGAGGTGTTCCCGAACGCCGTGTCGGCGACGCTGCAGTACGTCTCGCTGGACTGGCCGACCGAGAACGGCTGGGTGAACTACAACTCGCTGCAGCAGCTCGCGTACTTCGCGACGGTGTTCATCGCCGCGCCGCTGGCGGCGATCACCGGCGTGCGCATGTCGGGCGTGTGGCCGAAGAACGCCGCCGGGCTGAACAAGGCCTATCCGGTGGAGTGGGCGCGCGCGGTGCACTTCCCGGTGATGCTCTACTTCGTCGCGTTCATCGCGGTGCACGTCTTCCTCGTGTTCGCCACCGGCGCGCTGCGCAACCTCAACCACATGTACGCCGCACAGGGCTCGGTCGATCCGGACGCGTACGCCGACAACTGGACGGGGTTCTGGTTCTTCGTCGCCTCGCTCGTCGTGATCGCGGTCGCGTGGATCGCTGCCCGCCCCCTCGTGCTCGCCCCCATCGCCCGCCTCTTCGGCAAGGTCTCCGGCCGCTGAGGATCGCTTGACGGGTCGGGTCGTTTCGTCTCTGCGTTTCGACTCGCAAGCTCGCTCAACGACCGGGGGCGCTGCCCGCGGGTTGTTGACCGGGGGAGCCCGAATGACCGAGACGCGCCGTGTTGTGCCGCGGTCGGGGCGTTTCGTCGCGCTCGTTCCTCCGCTGGCTCACCGACCGGGGCCTTGCCTGCCGGTCGTTGAGCGAGGGAGCGCCAGCGACGGAGACGAAACGCGCTGTGCCGCGGTCGGGGCGTTTCGTCTCTGCGTTTCGACTCGCAAGCTCGCTCAACGACCGCGTTCCTCGCTCGCTCAACGACCGGGGGCTCCCTGTCGAGAGGCACGCCCGAGGTCAGGACTCGACGAGGATGCCGGCGAGGTCGGCGAGCGCGGGTGCCATGAGCTGCAGCTGCTCGGATGAGATCGTCGCGCCGCGCAGTCCCGCCATGCCGACGACCTGATCGATGTCGGCGCCCCGCAGATCGACGTCGGTGAGCCGCGCGCCGTTGGCGTTCAGCGTGGCGATGCGGGTGGCCTCGAAGGCGACGCGGCGGGCCGAGGCATCCAGCAGGTCGACCTCGTCGATCGTGCAGTCGACGAACGCGACGTCGAGCAGCTCCGCGGCGCGCAGGTTGACGTAGCCGAGCTTGCAGCGCGTGAAGCGGATGCCGCGCCACCCGGTGTCGTACGCCTCGACGGACCCGAACCTGCTGTCCCTGACCTCGACGTCCCGCCAATCGCTGCGCGCTCCCGACGCGACGGGGATGTTCGCACCGACGAACACGGACTCCACCAGACGCGCACCGCGGAAGCCCCACGTGGCGACCTCGAGACCGTCGAAGCGGCACGCCTCGACCGTGTCGCCGACACCGAGCTCCCACGCGTCCAGGGCGACGTCGCTGTACGCGAGGCCCTCGAAGCCGGTGGACCCGAACTCCGTCGAGTCCCGCTCGGCGAGGCCGGACAGCGCGGCCTCGTCGAAATCGAACCGGGGGGCCTCTGTTCCGCTGCGTCCGCGCGGTGTCTTGGTTCGTGCTGCCACCACTGCACCCTAGCCCGCCGTCACGACACGAGCGCCGCCGCGTGCCATCCTGAGTCGCATGAGCCTCAGTCGCATCAGTCTGGTGATTCCTCCGGTGGGTCCGTGGCGCGCACAGGCCCGCTGGTACCGCTGGGCCGACGAGGTCGGCTACGACGTCGCCTACACCTACGACCACCTCACCCATGCGACGGCCCGCGGCGAGTGGCTGGGCGAGGCGTTCACCACCCTCACTGCGGCGGCGGGGGTCGCCGAGCGCATCCGGCTGGGGACCCTCGTCGCCTCCGCCGTCTTCCGCCGGCCGGTCGCGCTCGCGCGGGCGGCCATGACCGTCCAGGACATCTCCGAAGGGCGCCTCGTGCTCGGGCTCGGCCTGGGAGCGCCCCCGTGCGAGCTCGCCGATCGCGGCGAGAACTCGACCATGGGTGAGATGTCCGCGCGTTTCGCCGACGTCGTCGAGGGCTACCGGGCGGTGCTCGACGGCTCGACGCAGTGGCGTGGCAGGACGATGTCGTTCACAGGCCTCGAGACGACGGGCCGCCCGCAGGGCGTCGACGCTCCCGAGCTGCTGCTGGCCGCTCACGGGCCGCGGGCACTGGCGATGGCCGCGCGCTACGCCGACACGTGGAACACCTACGGCGGACCGGGGTCGACGCAGCTCGATGCCGACGAGTTCTGGCCGTTGATCGCGCAGCAGGCCGCCGGCTTCGCGGCGGAGTGCGATCGCGTCGGGCGCGACCCGTCGACCGTGCGGCGCTCGCTGCTGCTGGGCTTCGGCCGCGTGCGTCCGACCGCAGACGTCGACGCCTTCCTCGCGGCCGCAGAGCATGCGGCGAGCCTCGGTGTGGACGAGCTCGTCGTCTACAGCCCCGACTCGCCCGCCGGCATGGGCTCGGACCCGCGCGTGCACGAGCGGGCGCTCGCCCAGCTGCGCTGACGTCACGAGCACCCACGCCGCAGGGGACGTGCGCCGACCGCGTGGCCGGCCCGCAGGGGACGCGCGCCGACCGCGTGGCCGGGATCCGTGCGGGGGATAACCCGAAGACAAGACTCCGGCTGCCTCGGGCGCGCTCGGCGGCGCACGCGCCTACCGTAAGGGGCATGACCTCCTCGGACTCTCCTGCCGTTCGCCCGGTGACGCGGCCCGCCCAGGTGGCGGGCGCCATCGCGCAGCTCGCCGCGCTCGGCGTCATCGGCGTCGCGGCGTTCTCGCTGCTGTTCACGCTGCTGGGCCTCGGCATCGGACTGCTCTTCGTGCTCGGCATCGGCGTGCTCGTGCTCATCGCGCTCGTGTACGTGCTGTTCGGTCTCGGTTGGCTCGAGACCGCGCGTGTCGACGGCCTCTACGAGTTCGGGCTTCCCGCGATGCGGCCGCGCCGCAGCGGCCGCCCCGGATTCGGCGGCGCCATGCGGACGATCTGGATGCAGGCGATCGACCCCGCCACCTGGCGGGCGCTCGCGAACCTGGCGATCGCCACGATCCTCGGGTGGGTCGTCGTGGCGCTCGCCGGACTGCTGGTGTCGGGCGCCGTCCTGGCGTTCACGCCGCTGTTCGCCGAGTCGAGCTCGGTGCGACTGGCCCGCACCGGCATCGAGGTTCCGCTCTCGTGGGCGGTGCCTGTGGGGATCCTCGCAGTGCTCGTCGCCGCCGCCGGCCTCGTCGGCCTCGGTGTGCTCCACGGCATCATCGCGCGGGCCATCATGGTGCCCTCGCGCGAGGCGCAGCTGGCCGCCGCCGCGCGCGCGTCGAGTCAGCAGCACGCCGGTGCGGTCCGAGCCGCGGACGTCGAGCGCACCCGTATCGAGCGCGACCTCCACGACGGCGTCCAGCCTCGGCTGGTCTCGGTCGGCATGACGCTGGGCCTCGCGCAGCAGAAGATCGACGCCGACCCGGATGCCGCGAAGGCGCTGATCGCGGAGGCCCACACGTCGACCAAGGCGGCCATCACCGAGCTGCGACAGCTGGCCCGCGGCATCCACACGTCCGTCCTGGACGATCGCGGCCTCGATGCTGCGCTGTCGGCGCTCGTGGCTCGGTCGGTCGTGCCCGTGCACACCGACGTGCGCCTCGACGGGCGCTGCAGCCGCGAGACCGAGGCGGCCGCCTACTTCGTGATCGCCGAAGCGCTCACCAACGCCGCCAAGCACTCGCGGGCCACCGAGGTGCGGGTCGTCGCACGCCTGCGTGAGCCCGGCACCCTGTGGGCGCGCGTCGAGGACAACGGGGTAGGCGGCGCACGCGTCATCCCCGGCGGCGGGCTCGACGGAATCGTGAACCGCGTGCTGGCGGCCGGCGGCGAGGCACGCATCGACAGTCCCGCCGGTGGACCGACGAGCGTGGAGGTGAGCATCCCGTGCGCATCCTGATCTGCGAGGACTCGGCGCTGCTGCGCGCCGGCCTCGTCCGCGTGCTCGAGGACGCCGGTCACCAGGTGGTCGCGGCTCTCCCCGACGCCTCGCACCTCGACGAGACCGTCGACCGCACCGCCCCCGAGCTGTGCATCCTCGACGTGCGCCTGCCGCCGAAGTGGACCGACGAGGGCATCCGCGCCGCGCTGTCTCTGCGCGCGCGGCTGCCCGAGCTCGCCGTCCTCGTGCTGTCGCAGTACGTCGAGGAGCGCTACGCCGCCGACCTCATCTCGTCGAGCGGCGGCGCGCTCGGCTACCTCCTCAAGGACCGGGTCGCCGACGTCACGGACTTCCTCGAGGCGATCGAACGCATCGCCTCCGGTGCCACGGTGCTCGATCCGGAGGTCGTGGCGCAGCTGCTCAGCCGTCGCACGCGCGACGAACGGATGCTGCGCCTCACCGATCGCGAGGCCTCAGTGCTCGCGCTCATCGCTGAAGGCCGCTCCAACCAGGCGATCGCGAAGACGCTGCACGTCACCGAAGGCAGTGTCGAGAAGCACATCACCGCCGTCTTCCAGAAGCTCGACCTCGAACCCGACGAGTCGGGCAACCGCCGCGTCCTCGCCGCGATCGCCCACCTCGAGCACGGCGGCACGACGCCGCCCGCGCCGACACCTCCTTCGACGACACAGGGCGGCCGCGGGCCGCAGACAGGAACGAACCGATGAGCACGACCATGACGCCTCCTCCTGCGGCTCCCGAACGCACCGCCGAGGCCCCTCGGCCGCCCGCCGGCGGTTCGCGCGTCGTCGCGATCGTGATCATCGTGCTGGGTGCCATCGTGCTGCTGGGCACGATGACCTCGGCCGCGATCGGGACGATCGCGTCGGCATCCGTCCACACCTCGACGCGGTCGGTGGACGCCGCCGGCGTCGAAGACCTCGACATCGACACGGCGGCGGGCACGCTCCGCGTCGAGTTCACCGACGTGCAGGAGGCCGAACTCGAGGTGACCAGTTCATGGGGAGCGGACAACTGGCGGTTCGAGCGCGACGGCGACACGCTCGAGGTGTCATCGCCCGATCGGCTGGGCTGGTTCGGCTGGCGCGGGTGGTTCGGCGACGGGGGAGCGGACGCGGTGCTGCGGCTGCCGTCCTCCCTCGAGGGCATCGATGCGGACGTCTCGCTCGCGGCCGGCGAATTCGTGGTCGACGGCGAGTTCGGCGAACTCGACCTGTCGCTGGCGGCGGGGTCGTTCGACGTGTCGGGGTCGGCCCAGTCGCTGAGCGCCGACGTCAGCGCCGGCCGCGGGACACTCGAACTCGACGGTGTGAGCGAGGCCGGGCTGACGGTCAGCGCCGGCTCGCTCGATGCCGTCCTCACCGGTTCGCGGCCCGATGTCATTGAGGCCGACGTGAGCGCCGGCACCCTGCGGATGACCGTGCCGGAGGGCGACTACGACGTGACCTCCGACGTGTCGGCCGGCGAGTTCGAGAACGGCATCGGCTCGACGCCGGGCGCCTCGAGCACGATCCGGGTGCAGGTGTCGGCCGGTCAGGCAGTGCTGCAGTCCGGGCGCTGACTCGCTGAGGCTCTGACGCCTGAGGTGTCGCTGCACGCCCCGCCCCCAGCTGTGGGGGTTTGGGGCGTGTCGCGAGCGTTCGGGGCGTGCGGTGTGCGCCCCGAACGCGCGTGACGCGCCCCAAGCACGCGGCACGGGGTCGGGACGGGGTGGTCAGGCCGAGGAGGCGGCCGCTCCCGCGGCGAACCCCTCGGCGTAGGCCTCGTCGGCGCCGAGGCGGAACATGTCGCGCTCGAGCGGGCGCACGATCGACCGCGCGCCGGGAAGGTCCAGGGCTCCGACGAGGTCGGCGCGCCCGCGGACGACGGCCACCGGGCGGCGCGTGGCCTTGCCCTTGACGAGGTCGGCGGCCGCGGCCAGCTCGTCGGCCACGCAGGGCATGGTGACGACGAGCGGGCGGCCTTCGGCATCCGTCCCCCCGCGAAGGTCTTCGAACACCTGCACGCCGCCTGCGCCGATCGCGTGGTCGGTCTGACCCTCGCGCCAGGCGCGGCCCAGCGTGTCCGACACGATGACGCCGACCTCGACGCCGAGCCGCTCGCGCAGCCCCGCCGCGATCGCCCGGGCGGACGCATCGGGATCGACCGGCAGCAGCAGCACTGTGCCGTCCGGCGTGTTCGACGCATCGACTCCGGCGGCGGCCGACACCATGCCGAGGCGATTCTCGACGATCCGCGTCGTCGAGCCGTTGGGCGAGGTGCGGGATGCCACGACCCGCACGGTCTCGGCGGTGATGGCGTCCTCGCGGTCCTCGGCCTCGACGAAGCGGTCCTCGGCCTTCGACACGATCTTGGAGGTCACGACGAGGATGTCCCCGTCCGCGAGCTCGTCCCCCGCGACCTGCACGATGACATCGACGAGGTTGGCACCTGCCTGGATCTCGGGGATGCCTTCGAGGGGCCAGACGGTGAGCGCGGTGCGAGGCGGCATGGGTCCAGTCTTCCGGAAACTCGAGTGCCGGTCGTCGGCGAGTCTGCGAGCCGAACGCCTGTGATGCCTCCGAGGCGTTTCGGCTCGCTCGTTCCTCGCTCGCTCAACGACCGCGTGCAAGCGACGAGGGGGCGCGTCCGGCGAACCGGACACGCCCCCTCGCGAAAGCGGACAGCGGTGGATCAGCGCACGAAGCGCACCTCGGTGAGCGTCTCGCCGAGGAAGGGCTCGGTATGCGAGGCTCCGTCGAGCGTGAAGCCGTTTCGCGTGTAGAAGCGGTGCGCCCGCGGGTTGTCGTCGGCGACCCACAGGTACAGGCCCTCGGCGGGTTCGACGACCGCGTCGAACAGCTTCTGACCGATGCCGGTGCCGTGGAAGGAGTCCAGCAGGTAGATGAAGTACAGCTCGCGGAACCGCGGGGCGTCCTTGTCGCGGGCCGGACCCGAGCCGGCGAAGCCGACGATCTCGCCGTTCACGAGGGCGGCGAACATCTTGAACTCGGGACCCTGGACGGCCCAGTGGGTCCAGAGCTCGGCGAGGCGCTTGGGTGAGACCGCCTCCAGGGCGGCCTTGCTGATCAGGTGGTCGTACGTCTCGTGCCAGGCGGTCGCGTGAACGCGGCCGAGGGCCTCCGCGTCGACGTCGCGCACCGGACGGACGACGATGTCGGTCTGGGTTTCGGCTTCCATGGCCAGACTCTACGCGCGTCGGCGCGAGACCCGAAATCCGGCCAACGCCGGGTGAACACCGGGTGGCGAGCGGATGCCGCAGCTCTGGGTGGGTGGGCTCCGCGCCACCGGCTTGTGCGCGGCGGATGGACCGGTGAGGGCCCAGATGTCGGGAATCGACAATCGAATCGGCGGATCCGTCGAGGATCGCTACCATCGCACCTCGTGAACGTGATGTGGCGGACCCTGATCGTGATGCTCACCGCGCGCCGGCGCCTGCGCCGGGGCGGACGGCTCGGGCCGAGCGAGATCAGTCGCATCCGGCTCACCACGCTGCTCACCGACATCGACCTGCTGCGTCACATGAACAACGGCCGCTACCTGTCGCTGTTCGATCTCGGCCGCTGGGATCTTCTGGTGCGCACCGGGCTGTGGGACGTCATGAAGACGCGCGGCTGGTACGCGGTCGTGTCGAGCGAGACCGTCACCTTCCGCAAGTCGCTGAATCTGTGGCAGCGGTTCGATGTCGAGTCGCGCATGATCGGCCACGACGACAAAGCCGTCTACCTCGAGCACCGCGCTGTGGTCGGCGGCGAGGTCTACGCCCGCGCCATCATCCGGGCGCGGATGATGAAGCGCTCCGGAGGCACGCTCTCGCACGACGAGCTGTTCGCCGCCGTCGGTCGCCCCGAGGGGGTTCCGGAAGTCGACGAGTGGGTGCACGAGTGGGCGGCGGCATCCGCTCTCCCGCCGACGCGTGCGGAGGCGCCCAGCGTCTGGAACTGACCTCGGCTGCTAGACGGCGCCCGCGGGATGCTCGGGCTCGGGAACGAGCGTCAGACCACCGGGGGAGTTGGCGGCCTTGGTCAGCGCCTCGACCCAGGCCGGGTTGAGGCGCGGCTGGCGTCCGCCGAAGTACTCGAACGTCAGCGTGACGTTCGGGCTCAGCCAGATCGACGTGCGGCCGAGGCCGCTGCGCATCGGGTCGGTCCAGGTGAAGGGGAAGGCCTCGCCTCGCCGCAGCTTGGCCCAGATGACTGCCTGCAGGTGCGCGAGGATGCGGTCGTCGAAGGAGGCGGTGACCCGCGAGTCGTACGTGAGCGTTCCCATCGTCTCCACAGTAGCCGTCCGTCTGGCGGAACTGGGCCTGCGAGTGTGGCTCGGAACATGCGAGGCCGCATTGTACGCGTTTCGGGTGCCGTTGTCTGGTGTTGCGTGGATCGACCGCCTCGTCGACTCTGGGTGGATGGTCAGCTCGCCTCAACTCACTCGGGATCTGCGTGCGGCGCTCTCAGCCGGCGAGCTGTCGGTCGCGTTCCAACCGCAATTCGACCTCGGGGCATCCATCGCACCGCCCGGCGCGGCCCTTCCCGAGCCGGTCGCCGTGGAGGCGCTCTGCCGCTGGAACCATGCGCTGCTGGGTGCGGTGTCGCCCGAGCGGTTCATCCCGCTCGCGGAGGAGGCGGAGTTCCTCGACGAGATGGACGCGCACGTGTTCGCCCGCGCAGCGGCTCAGCTCGCACAGTGGCGGACGGAGGGTCACCTGCTCAGCCTTGCGGTGAACGCGTCGCCGGCGCATTTCTCATCGGACTACGCCGACGCGGTGCTCGCCCGGCTCGATGAGCTCGACCTCGATCCCGCCGTCGTGACGATCGAGATCACGGAGGCGCCCGCGCCGCAGCTGCGACCGCCGATGCTGTCCGCGATCCAGTCGCTCCACGCCGTCGGCGTCGCCATCTCGGTCGACGACTACGCGGCCGGCGACACCACCGTCGCCATGCTGGAGGCCATCCCCATCGACGAGGTCAAGATCGACCGATCGCTCACGCAGCGCACGGACGCCGCCGCGGACGACGCGATCGCCGCCGTGGTCGAGAGCAGCGGCGACCACGGCTGGCGAGTGGTCGCCGAGGGGATCGAGACCATCGCAGACCTGGAACGGTCACGCGCGCGGGGTTGCCACCGCGGCCAGGGCTACCTGTGGGGCCTCCCGCTGACGGCCGGCGAGATGGACACGCGGCTCGCGCAGATCTGACGATCCTCGCCAGGCATCTGACGATCCGCGCCAGGCAGGGTCGTCACGACGCCGATCCGCCTCGAGGCGGACGCGTGCTCAGAGCCCGTAGTCGGTCGTGTCGTCGGAGGGGTCGTCCGCCTGGCCGCTCGAATCGCCGACCTCGAACTGGGACCAGGTGACCGGCATCCCGGGTGAGAAGAGGATGTCGACGCCGGGGCCTCCGCGCAGCGGGGGGATGTTCACGTAGCCGCCCCCGGCCTTGATCGCCTCGAGGATCCTGCCCTTGAGCTCTGACACGGGGTCGGGGAGGAAATAGTCGCGTCCGTCGACGGTCAGTCGGTTCACGATCGCCATGGCCCCACAGTACCCGCCCATCGCCGCCGGTTAGGATCGAGCGGTGGGCACACTTCACTACGGCTCCCCGCCGGCCTCGTTCCAGATCGACGATCGAGCTCTCGCTCACGTCGAGCTCGTGGTGATGGCAAAGCTGCGCCGGCGCGAGAACCTGTCGTTCTCGCTGGTCGACGAGAAGACCTCCGTGCGGCAGGCGATGTGGATCTCACCGGTCACCACCCTGCGCTTCGAGTACGACGGCCCGATGCCCGAGATCAACCGGCTGTGGCTGCAGGATCTCGTCGACACCGCGAACTCCTCCAGCGGCCTGCGGCTCGTGCCGGAGCCGGAGCTCCCCTCACGCTAGACGCGTCCGCTCACGCTGAGATGCGTCCGCCGCCGTCTCGCTTCGCCCGGTACATCGCCGCATCTGCGGCATCCAGCAGTTCACCGGGTGAGCCGCCCCGCTCGGTGGCGACCATGCCCGCGGAGGCGTTCACCGAGATCTCGGTGCCGCGGACGACGATCGGCTCCCTGATGGCAGCCACCGCCCGGCCGGCGATCGCCGCCGCCTCGGCGGCTCCGGCGCCGACGCACACCATCACGAACTCGTCGCCGCCCAGCCGGACGACGGCGTCCGAACCTCGTGCCACGCCGCTCAGACGCCGGCCGATCGCCGCCAGAACCGCATCGCCCATCTCGTGCCCGTACGTGTCGTTGACGGCCTTGAAGTCGTCGAGGTCGAGGAACACGACGGCCAGCGGCTTGTCGGAGTTCTGCAGGAGCTCCTCCAGACGGTCGTCCAGGAAGCGGCGGTTGTGCAGGCCCGTCAGCGGGTCCCGCAGGGCGAGTTCCGCGAGTTCGGCCTGCGTGCGCGCCGCCATGGCCGAACGGATCTCCTCGCCCAGCTCGAACGCGTCCTGCGCGTGCTCGCCCCACGGCAGGCTGCGTCCGGTGACGCTCTCGCGCCAGGCCGAGAACGACCGTCGCGGCGAGAGCGGGTGATCGCGGTTCTCGGCGCGCTGGTCGCCGAGCCAGTCGACGGATCGCGCGACCTCGCTGCGGACGAACACGAGCAGGTCGCCCTCTCCTCCCAGCGGGACGATGAGCAGGCCCGTGACGTCGGGGATCTCGACGGCGAGCTCCGGCCGTTCGAGCGGGAGGGCCTCCCACACGAACCGGCCGACCTCGAGCTCGTCGACCACGGCGAACAGGCGGTCGGCCGGCGGGACGACGCCTACGGTGTGAACGAGGTCTCCGGTGCGCAGCAGGGCGCCGTCGGCCGGCACGACGTCGAGGACGGTGCGTGCGCCGCTCATGAGAACGCCTCCGACGTCGGCGCGACTGTAGAGCGGGGCGATGATCGAGATCCGCCGCTCACGGGCCTCGAGCTGCCGGCGCAGGCGATGGATCTGCTGGGCGGCGGCCAGCTGCGTGCCGACCTGCGAGGCCATGACCTCGAGCGCTCGCCGCAGGAGCACGGGGATCCGGCGGGGCGTTCGGTGCGCGCAGGTGAACATGCCCACCAGATGCTCGTCGATGACGATGCCGAACGACACCGTCGACGCCTGACCCATGTTGCGCATGAACTGCAGGTGGTGCGGCGAGACGGCCCGAAGCTCGGTGATGCCGAGATCCGCGGGAGCCGCCTCCGGCAGGAGGGTGTGCAGGGCGAGCCCCGGGTCCTCCGTGTCGGCGATCACCCTCGAGCGCTTCTCGATGTACAGGGCGCGCGCCTGGGAGGGGATGTCGGATGCCGGGAAGTGCAGCCCGAAGTAGGGCTCCATGTCGGGCTCGCGCTCATCGGCGACGATCTGGCCGTGGCCGTCCTCGTGGAACTGGTAGCACATGACGCGGTCGAAGCCGGTGATGTCCTTGATCTCGCGGGCCGCCCGCCGGCGCAGTTCGTCGGGATCGGAGACGCCGGACAGGCGCTGGATCGCGCTGACCACGCCGGTGCGGACGTAGTCGAGGTCGGGGACGACAGGCTCCAGCTCGAGGAGCAGCGGGGTCGTGCCGCGGTGTGCGATGACGTCGTACGCCCGGCCCTCGAAATCGGCACGAACCGGGTCCACCGCGACGCCCTCGCCGATCGCCCATGTCAGCTTGTCGCTTCCCGCCTCACGCAGGTCGCGGCCGAGCCAGTGCTCGACGTTCTCGCTGGCCACGACGACGACACCGGTCGGCTCGTCGACGCCGAAGAGGATCCCATGCGATTGGATCCTCCCGATGGCGCGGATCGGCTCGGTCGCGCACTCTTGCAGCCGCAGCTGCTCCGCGGCATCGCGTGAGTGGTCGCCATCGAATATCCGGAAAGAGAGGTCGGTCAACGCATGCCCTTCGGTGCATGGGGGGAAACGGGGGAACTGCGTTGGCGAGGTTCTCAATCATATGCGTGACCCCGCTCGGCGTCGAAGTGTTCTCCACACCGGCTGGTGCGGCCGCTAGCGCACGGCGATCCGCGGCGCAAGCGGTTTGCCCGACCGGTCCGGGTGCTGTTGCGTGGACGATCGAGGCGCCGGCGATCCCGCCGGCGCGGGAGGGGAGGAGTGCGCCGTGGATACGACCACCCTTATCTGGATCATCGTCGGCATCGCCATCGTGCTCATCGTCGTCGTCGTCGCCCTGCTGGTGACGGCACGGGGGCGCCGCGCGCGTCGGGTGGAGCAGCAACACGACCGCGCCGAGAAGCTCCGCGCGGACGCCCGGGAGACCGAGCTCCAAGCGCGCGAGCACGAGGCCGAGGCGGCCCGCGCGCGTGCGGACGCCGCAGCGGCCGCTGCGGCGGCGGAGGCGGCGAAGGCCCGCGCCGCCGAGGCGTCGATCGACGCCGAGCGCCGAGCCGGAACGATCGACGATCACCGCTCGGAAGCCGAGAAGCTGCGCGAGCAGCAGGCCGAGACGCTGCGCAAGGCGGACGACGTCGACCCGTACGTCGGTGACGACGCTCGTTCCGCCACGGCAGGCCGCGCCGCCGTCGGTGATGACCGTGCGGCGGTCCGCGATGGAGCCACCGTCGACGACCGTGCGGCGGTACGCGATGGAAGCACCGTCGACGACCGTGCGGCGGTCCGCGATGGCGACGTCGTAGACGACCGCGCCGCCGTCCGCGACGCCGGCACGGTCGACGAGCGCACCACCGCGGACGAGCAGATCACGCGGCCTCCGGCGCCGCAGACGCGAACCGACCGAGCCTGACACGCACGTCGAGCACGACGGCACGTCGCCCGCTAGCGTGGGTGCGTGATCGCCGTGCTCGACGTGCTCCGCACCGCGGGCCGCCTGCTGTGGCGGCACTGGCCGGTGCTGCTCGCGTGGTACGCGGCGGGCGTGCTCGGTCGGTATGTCGTGATCGAGGCGGCGGGATTCGTCGGTGCCTACAACGCCGTCGCCGGATCCCTGCTGCTGCCGCTGGCGATCCTCTCGCGACTGGTGGCACTCGTCGCAATGCTCCTCGTCGTGCGGGACGGGATGCGGCAGCTCGACGAGATCTCACCGCTGCCCGAGGACGCGGCGACGCGTCGCCGGCAGTTCACGGACGCGCTCCTGGCCGGCATCCTGCCGTTCTTCGCGTTCTACGCGGCGTGGGGATTCCTGCGCGAGGATGCTGCGGCGTACTCGGCTCGTGCACTCGAGGTGAGCGCGGGACTGAACTTCGCGGCGATCGTGGACGAGACCGATGCGGCGGGCGACGGCCTGGCGGGTGCGCTGACCCTCACTCCGGTGACGTTCGCGATCGTGGTGGTGGCGTTCGCGCTGCGGTGGGTGCTGAAGCGCTCTCGCGAACGACTGCCGCGATGGTTCGGCGTCGTCGCCGCGTACCTCGAGGCCGTCTGGGTGTATTTCGCGGCCCTCGTCCTGTCCGTCGCGATCGAGTCCGTCGCCGGCTGGGTGCAGACACGACAGGGGATGGTGTGGCTTGACGACTTCCGGGCCACCGTCTCGTCGGCGTTCGCGCCGCTCGCGTGGGTCTGGGAGGGCATCGAGTGGTTCGTCGGCGAAGCCGGCGGCATCATTCTGCTGCCGCTCGCGTGGCTCACGATCGCCGGCGTCGTGTACGGGCAGGCCGTCGCGCCCGAGCCCGTGCCCGCCGACTCGCTCGGAGGCGAGGTCGGAGCACGCCTTCGCAGCCGCTACCGCTCGCTTCCGGGGCGGCTCCGTGCGCGCCTGGGCGACATCTGGGCGGACCTCGTGTCGCGGTTCACCCCGATCGGCGACGCGATCGTGCTCATGTGGCGCGCGGGCCCGGTCCTCATCGGCGGCTTCGTGCTGCTCTACACGGTGCTCCTCGCCGTGCAGGGATGGGCGGAGTGGGGTCTGCTGCGACTTGTCGGCCCGCACGACCTCGACAAGTTCTGGCTGGTGTTCGATCAGGTGATCTTCCTCGTCGTCCCGGTGCTGATCGAGCCCATCCGCATCGCGCTGGTGGCGGGCGGCTATGACGCCGTCATCGGCCGCCTCGTCTCGCGCCGCGCCGCCGCCGCGCCCTCGAGTGAGCCGGCGCCTGCCGCGCCCTCCGGGGCAGCGGATGCATCTGCCTGATCAGGGCTCGACGATGAAGCGGACGTTCTCCGGCCAGAGGTCCGCCGATATGACGTCCACCGCGAATGGGCCGGCGGCGTCCTGCGGCACGACATAGCGCACGTCGAGTGTGTACGGTTCGGTCACGTCGGACGAGCAGGATGCCGGACGCAACGGGTCCCAGTCCGTGGTGAGCGAGGAGGTGTCGGCATCCCACTCGCGGTTCGCCCCCTGCAGCTCGCGGAGCATCGGCTCCGCGCACGCGAGCTCCGATGCTCGGGGGTCGATGTCGATCTGAACCCTCAGGACCCGCGCGTCGCGCGGCGCGAGCGGGTCGTCGACGAACTCCGCCACCGCGGGACCTACGACCGCTTCCCCGTAGCTGGTGTGCTGTCCCTGTTCGAGCACGGCGGGGACGGCCGGCGCGCCGGAGTTGGCTTCGCTCCACTCGTGCCAGGCGACGGTCGCCGCCAGCGCGGGAACGAGGATCACCAGCACGCCGACCGCCACCGCGTTCCTGCGCCACCACCCGCTCACAGGTTCGCCCATCCGGTCTCGGGGAGCTCGTCGCTCGGCGCGGTGGGCACCGCGCCGAGGTCGAACTCCAGGACGATCATCGAGTCGAGCCGGCGGTCGGATGACAGTGCGAGCTCGAGAGTGGCGTCACCCGAGTCCAGGTCGGCCGGCAGCTCGAACGCCAGACCGCCGCCGATCGGAACGCCGGCTGACAGTTGTTCCCTGAACAGCGAGTCCGGCCGCTCGCTCGCGCCGTAGCGGACGCCGTCGACGACCAGCTCGGCGTGATTCAGGCTCACGAGAACCTCCGACGTCACGGATGCGACATCGAGATCGACGACGATCCAGTTCCCCTCCGCGGACCAGTCGCCGGCGTGCAGCTCCGACGTGCGGCGGACGTCGCTGATCGTGGCGGCGATGTTGCGGCCGACAGCCTCCTCGCCGACGGCCGCGATCAGCGGCATGGGCGCCTGGATCTGCTCCTCTCCGGGCGTGACGAGTGCGACGAACCACGCGACCACGACGAGCCCCGCTCCGACCGACCACGCCGCCCAGCGGGGGAGGGTGCGATCAGCCCTGGCCATCGGCATCCTCCGCGTCCGCACCGGCACCCACGTCCTCGACCTCCACGGTGACGACCGCGTCGCGCACCGGGTCGATCCACCATTGGCCGGTCGTGACGAACGAACCGGTGTACAGCGATCGTGCATACAGCGTGACGGGCACCTCGTCGCCGGCTGCGAACGCGTCGGCGGGGACGGCCCACGCGAAGACGATCCGTGCGGGAACGTGCGGCTGCAGCCGGGGGCTGATCGTCGTGTCGTCGTACCGCGCGGCGCTGACTTCGGTGTCGATGCCCTCCACCGTGAGCGAGCTCCCGACGCCGCCGGCACCCGCGGTCACCGGACGATCCCACTCGTTCTCGACGTCGGCGACGACGGCGAAGACACGCTCGCCGGGCTCGGTGAAGACGCCCGCGTCGGGCAGTTCGTCGATGAGGACCGCCCGCTGCACCGTGAGCGATCGTTCGGCCGTGATGTGTGCGTCCCCCGGCTCGAGACTCGCGGGCGCAGGCGCCGCCGCCGTGGCGAGCCCGCCGAAGGCCGCGGTGACGAGCAGGAATGCTCCGGTGGCGATGCCCGCGAACCATCTGGTCGGGACCCGATCGGTCGCCGCGCGCACCCAGGCGAACCGACGCTTCGGCTCGGCAGGGGTGGTCGGCGACTCGGACACGAGGCCAGCCTAGGGCGAGAGCGGCCGGGCCCCGGATGCCGCGGGGAAGGCGTCGCGCAGCGCGCGACGCACCTCGAGGATGCCGGCCCGAGCCTGGGACGCCGTGCGCTGGGCGCTGAAGATCTCGCGCGTCGGCCGCCCAGGTAGATCGAGCAGCGCCACCGGTGGACGCGCCCCCGCCCAGAGGAGATCCGGCAGCACGGCGGCGGCCTGGCCCGCGGCCACGAGTCGGGCGTGCGCGGAGAGATCGGCGAGCTCGTAGCGCACGTCGGGCTCGTAGCCGGCAGCTCGGCACTGCTGCACCGCCCACAGCCGTGCCGCCGTGCCCGCGGGCTCCATCACCCACGGCCGCTCACGCAGGTCGCCGAGCGAGCGGGCCGGATCGGCGGGACCCACGGCGATGCGGATCGGATCGATGCCGAGCGTCTCGCGGTCCAAGCCGTCGGTGTGCGCGCGCGTGTGCCCGGGGTACTGCTCGGCGATGACGAGATCGACGCCGCGGGCCGTCAGCTCGAACAGCCCGAGCTCGGGCGGCATCTCGACGAGCTCGACGCGCAGTTGCGGAGCACGGACGGCCAGCAGGGCGAGCGCGGCGGGAACGATCGCGAGCGCCGCGGTCTGCATCACTGCGACGCGCACTGGCGCGAGCCCGGGGTGCAGCGACTCGAGCTCGCCACGGGCGCGCTCGTCGAGGTCGAGTGCGCGAGCCGCGTGGGCGGCGAGGACGTGCCCGTGCTCGGTGAGTCGCACCCGGCGGCCCTCCGGCTCGAGGAGGGTCACACCGGCCTCCTTCTCGAGCAGCGCCAGCTGCTGCGAGATCGTCGACGGGCTGTACGAGAGCGCGTCGGCGACGGCGGTGAGGGTGCCGCGCAGCGCGAGCTCATGCAGCAGGCGCAGGCGTCGCAGCTCGAACATCGGCATCCCATCGAGAATATCGAACGATACTGATCGTAGATCATCGCTTTTCACGAATGAATGGATGCCGCACCCTTGACCTCATGCAGCAAGTTGACCGTGCAATGCCCGGGGACGCGCAGGCTGGGCACGTCGAGGTGCAGGCTGGACTCACGGAGTCGATCGATGTGACGTCTGGAGTGCGCATGCAAGACGGAGTCGAGGAGCGTCTGGCCGCCGAGGCGGTGGCGCTCGCGCAGCGATGGGTGTCCGAGAGCGCCGAGGTCGAGGTCGACCCGGCGGCCGAACGGCTCGCCGGCGTGCTGAAGGACCCCAACGGGCTGCCGTTCACGATCGGCTTCGTGGACGGCGTCATGCGGCCCGAGAGCCTCTCGGCCGCGGCATCCCATCTGCACCGCGTCGCGCCGCTCGTGCCCGACTTCCTGCCGTGGCACCTGCGCGGCGCCGTCCGGCTCGGTGGCGCGGTCGCGCCCGTGCTGCCGTCGCCGGTCGTGCCGATCGCGCGGCGAGTGCTGCGCGGCATGGTCGGCCACCTCGTCGTCGACGCGCGCCCCGACAAGCTCGGGCCGGCCATCGCGACGCTGCGCGAGAGCGGGGCGCGGCTCAACCTCAACCTCCTGGGCGAGGCGGTGCTCGGCGAGAAGGAGGCGCTGCGACGGCTCGAGGGCATCCACGAGCTCATCCGCCGTCCCGACGTGGACTACGTGTCGGTCAAGGTCTCCGCCATCGCCAGCCACATCTCGATGTGGGCGTTCGACGAGGTCGTCGACAAGGTCGTCGAGCGACTGCGTCCGCTGTACCTCACCGCCGCGACCGATGGCACGTTCATCAACCTCGACATGGAGGAGTACCGCGACCTCGATCTCACGATCGCCGTGTTCACGCGGCTGCTCGAAGACCCGCGGCTGCGCCTGCTCGAGGCGGGCATCGTGCTGCAGGCGTACCTGCCGGACGCGCTGCCGGCGCTCGAGCAGCTCACAGCCTGGGCGCAGCAGCGTGTCGCCGCCGGCGGAGCGCGCATCAAGGTGCGCCTCGTGAAGGGCGCGAACCTGGCGATGGAGCGCGTGGACGCGATCATGCACGACTGGAGCCTCGCCACCTACGGCGAGAAGGTCGACTCGGACGCCAACTACATCCGGTGCCTGCGCTACGCGCTGCAGCCGGCGCGCACCGCCGCCGTGCGCATCGGCGTTGCGGGCCACAACCTCTTCGACATCGCCTACGCGTGGCTGCTCGCCCGATCGCGCTCGCTGAGCCTGAGCGGCGCGTCGCCGGATGTGGAGTTCGAGATGCTCCTCGGCATGGCGCAGGGCCAGGTGCAGGCGGTCACGCGCGAGGTCGGCCACGTGCTGCTGTACGTCCCGGTCGTGCGTCCCGACGAGTTCGACGTGGCGATCAGCTACCTCGTGCGCCGCTTGGAGGAGAACGCGTCCAGCGACAACTTCCTCTCGGCCGCGTTCGACCTGGCCGACGAGCCCGCGATGTTCGAGCAGGAGCGCGACCGCTTCCTCGGCTCGCTCGCGCGCGCCGGCGACGCCGGGCTCGCCACCGGGCCGAACCGATCGCAGGACCGTGCCGCCGAGGAGGCCGCAGCGACCGCGGCCGACGGAGCCGAGTCGATCGACCGCACCGACTCGCCGCGGGCGCAGGCGCGCCTGCGCCCGCGGCGAGTCGGTGCG
>NZ_JBJDRL010000072.1:0-20716 GCF_044987475.1 Microbacterium sp. ZW CA_36 | reverse complement strand
CGGGGGGGGGGGAGAGGATTCCTCGCCGCCCGCCGGTGTACACGTATACTTGATCCTTGTGCGATCGGCGAACGATCGCAGCGAAAGGCTTCTACGACTGTGCAGATCCTCGAGTTCGTCCTGCAGGTGCTTCTCGGCATCACGAGTCTCCTGCTGACCCTCCTCATCCTGCTCCACAAGGGGCGCGGTGGCGGCCTGTCCGACATGTTCGGCGGCGGCATGACCTCCGCCATGGGCTCCTCGGGCCTCGCCGAGCGCAACCTCAACCGATTCACGGTGGTCCTCGCCCTGGTGTGGTTCGCATCGATCGTGGCGCTCGGCCTGATCACGAAGTTCCAGGCCATCTGATGGCCACCGGAGGCAACGCGATCCGCGGCACCCGCGTCGGTGCCGGACCGATGGGCGAGCAGGACCACGGCTTCCACGCCGACCGCATCGCCATCTCGTACTGGGACGCCCTGGGCAACGAGACGGTGCGCTACTTCGCAGCGGGCATCCCCGAGGAGGAGATCCCCGAGACGATCGACTCGCCCCACTCGGGTCTGCCGGCCGGGCGCGACAAGGAGAACCCTCCCGCCGTCGCGAAGACCGAGCCGTACAAGACCCACCTCGCGTACGTGAAGGAGCGCCGCACCGAAGAGGAAGCCGAGACGCTCCTCGACGACGCCCTGAAGCAGCTCCGCGAGCGCCGCGGGCAGGGCTGACGCGACGCATACAGCACAGAAGAGAAGAGCGGATGCCGAGGCATCCGCTCTTCTCTTCTGTCCGCGTGCAGCAGCCGGGGTCAATACTCGCGGTCGATGAGCTCCGGCGGCACCTGCGCGGCGGCCGCCTGGTCGACGAAGAACGTCGTGCGCTTGCGGCCCTTGGCGCCGGCGGCGGGAACGCTCGCGTAGCTGGCTCCGGCCAGCGCGAGGCCCAGCGCGGCCGCCTTGTCGGCGCCCGACAGTACGAGCCACACGCGCTTCGAGCTGTTGATGACGGGACGGGTCATCGTGATCCGCTCCGGCGGGGGCTTGGGGGAGTCGCGCACCGCGACCACCGAGCGATCCGTGATCTGGATCTCGGCGCGGTCGGGGAAGAGCGACGCGATGTGCCCGTCCGGCCCGACACCGAGGAAGCACACGTCGAACGAGGGCCATGCGCCTTCGGCCCCGGGGAAGCGGGCGAGCTCGTCGGCGTACGCGGCGGCGGCGGCATCCAGATCCACGCCGTCATCGCTGCCGAGCGTGGCATGGATGTTCTCGGCCGGGATGTCGAAGCCGTCGAGGAACGCCTCACGCGCCTGGCGGTCGTTGCGGTCGGAGTGACCGAGGGGGACGAACCGCTCGTCGCTCCACCAGAAGTGGACGCGCGACCAGTCGATGCGGGCCGCGCGCGGACTGCGTCCTGCAGCGGCGAGCACTGCCGCACCCATCGATCCGCCCGTGAGCGAGATGTGGGCGAGCTTGCCCTCGTCGACCCGTTTGGCGACGCGGCTCAGGAAGCGCGGAGCGACGGAATCGACGAGCGCAGCGGGATCGGGACTGATGATGACGCGTTTCTCGGCCCAGCCTTCAGGCATTCGTCTTCGTCCTGTCCGTCACCCGTGCACTGTCCATCAGGCCTGCGTCCCCTTCGTCGCCGGAGGGTCGAGCAGCTCCCAGCCCTCGGTGATGACTCGACCATACAGGACGTCCGGGTCGAGGCGACGGAGCTCCTCTGCCAGGCACTCGCGCAGCGTCCGGCGCGGGAACGCCAGGTCGTGCGTGGGCTGTCCGGGCTGGGTGAGGATCGCCACACCGGGCGTCGGGCGCTCCAGGAGCACCTCACCGCTGGGACGCACCAGCGCCACGGACTTGATGCCGTGCGGCCACTCCTCGGCGTCGAGATACGCCCAGTCGACGGGCACGTCGAGCGTGAGGCGCAGCCACGCCGCGAGGAGCGCAGTGGAGGGCGAATCCGACGCACCGCGCACCCGCACGCCGACCACGGGCTCGTACGGCGGCTGGTCGAGGATGGCGGCCAGCTGCTCGCGCCAGCGCGTCAGACGCGTCCACGCGAGGTCGGTGTCGCCGGGCGCGTACTGCTCGCCCAGGCCCGCGACCCATGCCGACGGGTCGGACTTGGTCGCGGCATCCGTGATCCGGCGCTGGGCGATGCGACCGATCGAGGTCTTCGAGATGTTGTCGGGCGTGCGGTTGGGCCACCACACCACGACGGGAGCGTCGGGCAGCAGCAGGCCCGTCACGAGGCTCTCGAGGTTCGAGTGACCGGCGTCGCCGAATGCCCGCAGGGTGACGACCTCGCTCGCACCGGCGTCGCCGCCCACGCGGATCTGCGCGTCCAGGCGCGGTTCGGCGTCGTAGCCGTCGGGGATCAGCAGCACGATGACGCGCATCGGGTGCTCGCGCGACGCGTCGTTGGCGGCTTCGATGACCTCTTCGACCGCGGCCTCACGCGTGAGGATGACGAGGGTCAGCACGCGGCCGAGCGCGACCGCGCCGCCCTCCTCGCGCACGTTGACGAGCGCACGCGAGATCTTGCTGACAGTGGTGTCGGGAAGATCGACGATCACGGGCGCCTCCAGGTCCGTCCGTCACGGGCGAGCATCTCGTCCGCGGAGTCCGGGCCCCACGACCCGGGTGAGTACTGTTCGAGCGGACCGCCCTGGGCATCCCAGAACTGCTCGATCGGGTCGAGGATCTTCCACGACAGCTCGACCTCTTCGTGCCGCGGGAACAGCGGCGGGTCGCCGAGCAGCACGTCGAGGATGAGACGCTCGTAGGCCTCGGGGCTCGCCTCGGTGAAGGCATGGCCGTAGCCGAAGTCCATCGTGACGTCGCGCACCTGGGCACCGGCACCCGGGACCTTCGAGCCGAACCGGATCGTGACGCCCTCGTCGGGCTGCACACGGATCACCAGGGCGTTCTGGCCCTGACCCGACGTCTGGCTGCGCGAGAACAGCAGCTCGGGGGCGCGCTTGAAGACCACGGCGATCTCGGTGACGCGGCGGCCGAGACGCTTGCCGGTGCGGAGGTAGAACGGCACGCCTGCCCAGCGACGGGTATTCACCTCGAGGGTCACGGCGGCGTACGTCTCGGTCGTCGAGTGAGGGTTCATGCCGTCCTCCTCGAGGAAGCCGAGAACCTTCTCACCGCCCTGCCAGCCGCCCGCGTACTGGCCGCGCGCGGTCGAGCGGGCGAGGTCCTCCGGCAGGGTGACGGCGGCGAGCACCTTCTCCTTCTCGGCGCGGAGGTCCTTCGCGTCGAACGAGATGGGCTCCTCCATGGCGGTCAGCGCCATCAGCTGCAGCAGGTGGTTCTGGATCACGTCGCGTGCCGCGCCGACACCGTCGTAGTAGCCCGCGCGGCCGCCCACGCCGATGTCTTCCGCCATGGTGATCTGCACGTGGTCGACGTAGTTGCGGTTCCAGATCGGCTCGTACAGCTCATTGGCGAAGCGGAGGGCCAGGATGTTCTGGACCGTCTCCTTGCCGAGGTAGTGGTCGATGCGGAAGATCGAGTCCGTCGGGAACGCCGAGCGCAGCACGTCGTTCAGCGCGCGCGCCGACTCCTGGTCGTGCCCGAACGGCTTCTCGATGACGACACGGCGCCAGCGGTCGGGCTGGTCGGCGGTGTCGTCCACGAGACCCGACGACTTCAGCTGCTCCGCCACCAGCGGGAACGCCTTCGGCGGGATCGACAGGTAGAACGCGTGGTTCCCCATCGTGCCGCGATCGGTGTCCAGCCGGTCGACGGTGTCCTTCAGGCGACGGAACGCGTCCGGGTCGTCGAACTCGCCCGACACGAAGCGGATGCCCTGCAGCAGCTGCTGCCAGGTCTCGTCGCGGAACTCGGTGCGCGCGTACTGGCGCACCGCGTCGTACACGACCTGGGCGAAGTCCTGGTCGGCCCAGTCGCGCCGCGCGAAGCCGACGAGCGCGAAGCCCGGAGGCAGCAGACCGCGGTTGGCGAGGTCGTAGACGGCGGGCATGAGCTTCTTGCGGGAGAGGTCTCCCGTGACGCCGAAGATGACGAGCGCGCTCGGACCGGCGATGCGGTTGAGGCGACGGTCTTCGGGGTCGCGCAACGGGTTGTGCCCGCGCGAGATCTCGACGGTCATGTGGGGCTCGAACTCCTACTGGGCCGCTTCGAAGAGCGAGAGCACTTCGATCTGGGGATCGGTGAGGGTCAGGGTCACGACGGGTCGGCCGTGGCCATCGGCGAGAACGGCCGCGTCTCCCGCGGCCTGCGCCTGGATGAGCTGGCCGAACGTGAACGGCCGGCCCGGGATCTCGAGGTCGACGTCGGTCTGCTCGAGGATCTGGAGGAACACGCCGTTCGCGGGGCCGCCCTTGTGGTACTGCCCGGTCGAATGCAGGAACCGCGGTCCCCAGCCGAACGTGGTGGGACGCCCGGAGTCTGCGGCGACGAGTTCGCGCAGGCCCGCGAGCTGCGACAGCTCGAGCCGGTTGACGTACGCCTGGATCGCGACGTAGCCGTCCTCCGGCAGCCGTGCCCACAGTGCGTCGAGGACCCCGGCGACGGTTCCGGATGCCGCGAGGGCGGGGTCGGAGACCCGCACCTCGACGCCCTCCACGGCGAACGCCGGAGCCGTCGGCTCGGGTCGTGCGTCGAGGAGGCCGCGCGCGGCCACCTTTGCGGACTCGACATCGGGCTGGTCGAAGGGATTGATGCCCAGCATCCGTCCCGCGATCGCCGTCGCGTACTCCCAGACGACGAACTGCGCGCCCAGCGAGCCGCTCACGAGCAGCTCGCCCTCGTGGTGCTCGAAGAGGTGGAACTGCTTGGCCTCGTCGACGAGGCGCACGATCTGCAGGTCGGCCGGCTTCGCGTCGACCTCGGGGGAGACCGGGAGCAGGACGACGGGCAGGATGCCGGTGCCTTCCTTGCCGGTCGACTCGGCGACGAGCTGCTCGATCCAGTCCGGCAGGCCCACGATGTGCGTGCCGTCGGTGACGAGGCCGAGCTTGTCCCTGCGAGACGCTGCGCCGTCGACCTGCTGGCCGCCCGCGATCGCCGCGGCCAGCACGAGCGCCGGATTCTCGGGGCTGTCGATCGACACCTCGAGCAGCGTCGCCTCCGCCTCGTCGAGGAGCTCGGAGATGTCGACGCCGGCGAGACCGGCCGGCACCAGCCCGAACGCGGTCAGGGCCGAGTAGCGGCCGCCGACGGTCGGGTCGGCGTTGAAGACCGTGTACCCGTCCGCGCGCGCCTCCTGGTCCAGCGGCGAGCCGGGGTCGGTCACGACGACGATGCGTTCGGCGGGGTCGATCCCCAGGTCGCGGAACGCCGCCTCGAACGCCCGCTTGGCGGAGTCGGTCTCGACGGTGGACCCGGACTTCGACGACACGACGAGCGCCGTGCGCGTGAGGTCGCCGGCCTGCGCGTCGCCGTCGATCGCCGCGAGCACCTGGCCGGGGGCCGTGGAGTCGAGGATCACGAGCGGAACGCCCGAGGTCTGGGCGATCACCTCGGGGGCGAGCGACGAGCCGCCCATTCCGGCGAGCACGATGCGCGTGATGTTGCGCGAGCGCAGCCGCTCGCGGAGAGCCAGGATCTCGGCGACCAGGGGGCGCGAGACGCTGACGGCCTCGACCCAGCCCAGGCGTCGCGACGCCTCGTCCTCGGCCGCGGGGCCCCACAGGGACGCGTCGCCGCCGGTGATGCCGGATGCCACGAGGCTCGACACGAGCCCGGGCAGTGTGGCCTCGACGACGGACTTGACGTGTCCGCTGAGGTGGATGTCGAAGCTCATCGGGTGGCCTGGAGCGCGTCCTCGAGCGCCGTCTTGACGGTGCCCTGCAGGTCGTGCCAGGAGGCGATGAACTTGTCGACCCCTTCGTCTTCGAGCACCTGGGTGACGTCGGCGAAGTCCACGCCGACGGCGGCGAGACGATCGAAGACCTCGTGCGCAGCGGCGTAGGTGCCCGTGACGGCGTCACCGGCGATCTGGCCGTGGTCGAAGGTCGCCTCGAGCGTCTTCTCGGGCATCGTGTTGACGGTGCCGGGGGCGACGAGCTCGGTGACGTAGAGGGTGTCGGGCAGGGACGGGTCCTTGACGCCGGTCGACGCCCACAGCGGCCGCTGGAGGTGCGCGCCGGCATCCGTCAGCGCCTTCGCGCGGTCGGTGGCGAACGCCTGCTCGAACAGCTCGTACGCGAGCCGGGCGTTCGCGACGCCGGCGAGCGACTTGAGCGCCGTGGCCTCATCGGTGCCGATGGCGACGAGCCGCTTGTCGACCTCGGTGTCCACGCGCGAGACGAAGAACGAGGCGACCGAGTGGATCTTCGAGATGTCGTGGCCGTTCGCCTGCGCCTGCTCGAGCCCCGCCAGGTAGGCGTCGATGACCTCGGAGTAGCGCTCCAGGCTGAAGATCAGCGTGACGTTGACCGAGATGCCTTCGGCCAGCACGGCGGTGATGGCGGGAAGACCGGCCTTCGTCGCAGGGATCTTGATGTGCACGTTGGGGCGGTCGACCGTGGCCCACAGCTCCTTGGCCTGGGCGATCGTCGCCTCGGTGTCGTGGGCGAGGTCGGGGGAGACCTCGATCGACACGCGGCCGTCGACGCCGTCCGTCGAGTCGTAGACCGGGCGGAAGATGTCGGCCGCGTCGCGCACGTCGTCGGTCGTCGCGGCGAAGATCGCGTCGTCGACCGATGCGCCGGCCGCCGCGAGCTCCGAGATCTGCGTGGCGTACGAGTGCCCGCCGCCGCCGATCGCGCCCTGGAAGATCGTCGGGTTCGTCGTGACGCCGCTGACGTTGCGCGTCGAGATGAGCTCGGTCAGATTGCCCGACGTGATGCGCTCGCGCGACAGGTCGTCGAGCCAGATGCTCACGCCCTCGGCGACCAGCTTCTCAGTGGGGGTGCTCATGCTGCCTTCTCCTCGTGCTTAAACGTCGCTCGCGGCCGCGAGAGTCTCGCGGGCGGCCTCGACGACGGCGTCGGCGGTGATGCCGAACTTCTGGAACAGGGTCTTGTAGTCGGCCGACGCACCGAAGTGGTCGATCGCGACGGAACGGCCGGCGTCGCCGACGATGCCGCGCCAGGTGAGCGCCGAGCCGGCCTCGACCGACACCCGCGCCTTCACTGCGGCGGGCAGGACCTTCTCGCGGTAGGCGGCATCCTGCTCGTCGAACCACTCGAGCGACGGCGCCGACACCACGCGGGCGTTCACGCCCTCGGCGGCGAGGGTCTCGCGGGCGGAGACGGCGAGCTGCACCTCGGAGCCGGTCGCGATGAGGATCACGTCGGGCGTGCCGCCCGGCGCTTCGGCGAGGATGTAGGCGCCCTTGGCGACGCCGTCCGTCGACGCGAAGACGTCGCCGTCGGCCTCGCCCTCGCCCCGCTCGAACACCGGGATGTTCTGGCGCGTCAGCGCGATGCCGATGGGGCCGCCCTGGCGACGGACGATCTCGAACCACGCGGCCGAGGTCTCGTTGGCGTCCGCGGGACGCACCACGGTGAAGTTCGGGATGGCGCGCAGTGTCGCGAGCTGCTCGACCGGCTGGTGGGTGGGCCCGTCCTCGCCGAGCGCGACGGAGTCGTGCGTCCAGACGAAGATCGACGGGATGTCCATCAGCGCGGCCAACCGCACCGAGGGGCGCATGTAGTCGCTGAAGATCAGGAACGTGCCGCCGAACGGGCGCGTCGGGCCGTGCAGCTTGATGCCGTTGACGATGGCGCCCATCGCGTGCTCGCGGATGCCGAAGTGCAGCACGCGGCCGTACGGGTCGCCGGACCACTCGTGCGTCGACCACTCGGCCGGGATGAAGGACTTCGCGTCCTTGATCGTCGTGAGGTTCGACTCGGCGAGGTCGGCCGAGCCGCCCCACAGCTCCGGCAGCTCGGCGGCGAGGGCGTTGATCACGATGCCCGACGCGGCGCGCGTGGAGACGTCCTTGCCCGCTTCGAACGAGGGGAGGGCTGCTGCCACGTCTGCGGGCAGCTCTCCGGCCTCGAGGCGGTCGAACAGCGCCTTGCGCTCGGGGTTCGCCGCCGCCCACGCGTCGAACGACTCCTGCCAGGCCGCGCGCTCCTCATGGGCGCGGTCCTTCAGGGAGCGCGTGTGCGCGAGGACGTCCTCGGCGAGGACGAAGGACTGCTCGGGGTCGAAGCCGAGCACCTTCTTCGTCGCGGCGAGCTCGTCGCCGCCCAGCGCGGAGCCGTGGATCTTGCCGGTGTTCTGCTTGCCGGGCGACGGCCAGCCGATGATCGTGCGGAGGATGATGAGCGACGGTTTGGCCGTCTCGCCCTGCGCCGCCTCGATCGCGGCGAACAGCTCGGCGACATCCTCGACGTACTCGCCCGACTTCTTCCAGTCGACGACCTGCACCTGCCAGCCATAGGCCTCGTAGCGCTTCGCGACGTTCTCGGTGAAGGCGACGTTCGTGTCGTCCTCGATCGAGATCTGGTTCGAGTCGTAGATGGCGATGAGGTTGCCGAGGGCCTGGTGGCCGGCGAGCGACGAGGCCTCTGAGGTGATGCCCTCCTGCAGGTCGCCGTCGCCGGCGATCACGTAGATGTGGTGGTCGAAGGGCGACGTGCCGGCGGCGGCGTCCGGATCGAACAGGCCGCGCTCGTAGCGGGCGGCGTACGCGAAGCCGACGGCCGACGCGAGGCCCTGGCCAAGAGGGCCGGTCGTGATCTCGACGCCCTTGGTGTGCCCGTACTCGGGGTGTCCCGGCGTGAGGGAGCCCCACGTGCGCAGCGCCTTCAGGTCGTCGAGCTCCAGCCCGAACCCGCCCAGGTAGAGCTGCACGTACTGCGTGAGCGAGGAGTGCCCGGCCGACAGGATGAACCGGTCGCGGCCGACCCAGTGGGTGTCGGCGGGGTCATGACGCAGCACGCGCTGGTAGAGCAGGTACGCCGCCGGCGCCAGGCTCATCGCCGTGCCGGGGTGGCCGTTGCCGACCTTCTCCACGGCATCCGCAGCCAGGACGCGAGCAGTGTCCACCGCGCGCCGATCGATCTCATCCCAACGCAGTTCCGACACCGGGCCGCCTTTCTCGAGGAGGTGCGCCCAGAATGTGGCCGGCTCGCGGCCCTTGTCCGGATGGATAAGGGGGAATCGGCGACGGGCGCGCGTGTTTCTCAGCATAGCGAAGGGGTAGACCGCCGAGGCGATGCGAGACGTGTATGTGACGCAGTCTTGCGAAGGCCGGTGCGCCGTCCATGACATCCCGGTGTCGCGGGCGTCACGTTCTGCTCACCTGCGGCCGGGCGGCGTTGTGATCCGCCGGCGCCGGGGGAGGCGGTCCCGGGCGCGGGGTGCGACACGCCGATGCCCTAGACTTGGGGCGAATCTGCAGGCGGCGATTGCGGGGGTCATGGACAGCACGAAGACGGCCGGGGCTGCGGCGGAGTCCGCACGCGCGGGCGTGGGGACGATCGACACACCCCGCCGGCCTCGGCAGAGCTTCGGCCGCACCGTCCGCGCCTATGTCGCGCTGATGAAGCCGCGCGTGCTCGAGCTGCTGCTGGTCACGACGGTCCCGGTGATGATCCTCGCGGAGGGCGGCTTCCCGGACGTCTGGCTGGTCGTCGCGACCGTCGTCGGCGGCACGGCGAGCGCCGGCTCGGCGGCGGCATTCAACATGTACCTCGATCGCGACATCGACGCTCACATGCAGCGCACGGTGAACCGGCCGCTGGTCACGGGCGAGGTCTCGCCCCGCGGTGCGCTGATCTTCGCCTGGTCGCTCGCGGTGTTCTCGACGGTGTGGCTGTGGCTCATGACGAACTGGCTGGCGGCGACGCTGTCGGCCGCGGCCATCTTCTTCTACGTCGTGATCTACACGATGATCCTCAAGCGCCGTACGGAGCAGAACATCGTGTGGGGCGGCATCGCCGGCTGCTTCCCGGTGGTCATCGGCTGGACGGCCGTCACCGGCTCGCTGGCGTGGCCGCCGGTGATCCTGTTCGCGCTGGTGTTCCTGTGGACGCCGCCGCACTACTGGCCGCTGTCGATGAAGTACAAGGACCAGTACGAGGGCGTCCAGGTGCCGATGCTCGGCGCCACGCGCGGCGGCTCGCAGGTCGGCCTGCAGGTCATCCTGTACGCGTGGGCCACCGTGGTGTGCTCGCTGCTGCTGATCCCCGTCGCCGGGATGGGCCTGGTCTACACGGTGTCGGCGCTCGTCTTCGGCGGCTGGTTCATCTACGAGTCGCACGTGCTCTACAACCGCGCGGTGCGCGGCACCGAGCCGCGCCCGATGCGCGTGTTCCACGCGTCGATCACGTACCTCACCCTGCTCTTCGTCGCGATCGCCGTCGATCCGCTGCTGCCGTTCTGATTCGCCGGCCCTGTCGATTCCGGCGGGGGCTCGTTCGTCGGATGAATGAGGGGCACAATGCCTCTCGACGACGAAAGAGGACGGCATGGCGCAGTATCTGATCCTGATCTACGGCGACGAGGCGCAGTGGGACGCCCGCAGCGACGACGAGATGCGGGCGGTCGACGCCGGTCACGCCGCGTTCCGCGAACGCGGAGGCTCGGCGATCATCGCGTCGGGTGAGCTTGAGTCAAGCCGTACGGCGACCACTCTGCGCGCCGGTGGGGAGCGGCCGCTCGTGACGGACGGCCCCTTCCTCGAGACAAAGGAGGTCCTCGGCGGGTTCTACCTCGTCGACGTGACCGACCTCGACGCGGCGCTCGGACTGGCCGGGCTGCTGCATGAGGCCTCCGAGGACCACGGCGGCGTGCAGGTCCAGCCGCTGGTCGATCACTCCTGAGCGATGGTCCCCACGTCCCCTCCGCCCGGCGCCGGTGCGCTGAGCGGAGCCTCCGGCAGCGAGGCTCCCGTCGGGTCCTGGACGGTTCCGGACGTCCAGGTCGGCGCCGCCCTCGCCGACGCCCACCGTGCCGAGTGGGCGGCGGTCGTCGCGGCGACCGCGCGGCTTACCGGCGACCTGGACCTCGCCGAGGAGTGCGCCCAGGAGGCGTTCGCGCGGGCGGTCGATCTCTGGCCGACGCGCGGCATCCCGGATCGTCCGGGCGCGTGGCTGACGACGGTCGCCGCCAACCGCGCGAGGGACGTCTTGCGGCGGGAGGCGGCGCTGCGGCGCCGGTTTCCGCTGCTCGTCCGTGAGGAGGTGACGGACGACGGCGGGTCGTGGCACTCGGACGATCGGCTGCGGCTGATCTTCACCTGCTGCCACCCCGCCCTGGCACGCGAGGCGCAGGTGGCCCTCACCCTGCGCCTGGTGTGCGGCGTGTCGACCGCCGACATCGCAGCGGCCTTCCTCGTCGGCGAGTCCGCGATGGCGGCGCGCGTCACGCGCGCGAAGCGCAAGATCGCCACGGCACGAATCCCGTTCCGGGTGCCCGACGCGTGGGAGCTCTCCGAGCGCGTCGGGGTGGTGTGCGATGTGCTCTACCTCGTGTTCACCGTCGGGCACGCGCCGCCCTCGGGCGACGCCGTCGTCCGGACGGACCTGGTGGAGGAGGCCATCGCGCTCACCCGCATGCTGCGCGGACTGCTGCCCGCAGATCGCTCGGTGGCGGGGCTGCTCGCGCTCATGCTGCTCATCGACGCCCGACGCGACACGCGCGACGAGCTGCTCGCCGACCAGGACCGCTCGCGGTGGGACCGGGCGCTCATCGACGAGGGACTCGCCCTGCTCGCGACGGCTTCGGCCGGAGCAGTCGACCGCTATGCGATCTCTGCCGCCATCGCCGCCGTGCACGCGCAGGCGCCGACGTGGGCGGACACCGACTGGACGCGGATCGCCGGCCTCTACTGGCTGCTCGCTCAGGCGTGGCAGAGCCCCGTGGTCGCTCTCAACGGCGCTGTCGCGATCGGCATGCGCGACGGGCCCGCGGCGGGGCTGGCGGCCGTCGACGCCGTCGCCGCCGATCCTGCGCTCGTGCGGTACCCGTACCTCCCGGCGGCGCGAGCCGCGTTCCTCATGGAGCTCGGCCGCTGGGCCGAGGCGGCCGACGCCTATGCCGAAGCCGCGCGGCTCACCGGGAGCGAAGCGGAGCGGCAGCGGCTGCGGGAGCAGACCGCGCGGGCGCGGTCGCGGGCCTGACGGCCGCCGTGCACCCCGATACGACGAAGCCGCAGGAAGTACGAGACTCCCTGCGGCTTTCGGCGTGGTGTCAGCGGGAGGCGACGGGTGCGTCGACCTCGGCGGCGGCGGCCGGCTCAGCGGCCTCGGTGCTCTCGGGGGCGGCGTCGATGCTCTCCGCCTCGGAGTCCCAGTCGATGGGCTCGACGACCTCGACCGGCGCGTGCGGGCGCAGGGTCGAGATGGCGGCGATGCCGAGCGCGAGGAGGATGCCGACGATGCCGGCGCCGATGAGGATCCCGCCGAGCTGGGCGACGGACTGGCCGACATAGACGTCGACACCGGTCGCGGTGCCGTCGGTCAGGGTCGTCGTCATCGAGGCGATCTTGTCGGTGGTGATGAACCAGCCGCCGGCGACGGTCGCCAGCGAGACGACGACGAGGCCCCAGAACGGGATGCTGCGGATGAGACGGGGACGGGTGGACATGTGTCGATCACTCCTCGGGATGCGCGACCCGTGGTGGCCGCGGCATCCCACCCTCGCAAAGGAGTCCGTGCGACGCCAATCGGGTTGCTATGGATCAGCTGTGGACGGCCGCGCGTGCCGGCGCCTTGAGATGCATGACGACGGCCGTCATCGCGGCGACCAGCCCGACTGCGAGCACCATGTGGATGTTGACGAGGACGATCGGCAGCCCGGTGCGCGCCTGCCAGAGTCCGACGACGATCTGCACGAGCTCGATTCCGAGCAGGAGCAGCGTCCACAGGCGCAGGCGCAGCGCCGGGGGAGTGCGCCACGAGCCGGCCACCAGCACGAGGGTGAGCGCGAACGTGATGTAGCCCGGCCACGCGTGGATGTGCTGCATCAGCTCCGGGTTGAGCCCGTTGCGCGCGGCGCCGCCGTCGCCGGCGTGCGGGCCGGAGCCGGTCACGAGGATGCCCACCACGATCGTGAGGAGCACGAACGCCGTCGTGACGTGGGTCACCGCCGCGTACCAGCGGGGGACGGCGAGCACGCGCGGACCCGGCTCGGCGTACACGCGCACCACGAGCACCGCCGACAGCGCCACCAGCAGCACCGAGGCGAAGTAGTGCAGGCCCACGACGTAGGGATTGAGGTTCGTCAGGACCGTGATACCGCCGATGACCGCCTGCACCGGCACATAGAGGCCGATCAGCAGCGAGAGCCAGAACAGGTCACGGCGCTCGCGGCGCATGCGGACGACGAAGAGGAACATGATGATCGCGACGGCGACCAGCACGAAGGTCAGCAGGCGGTTGCCGAACTCGATGAAGCCGTGCACCCCCGAGACCTCGGGGACCGGGACGAATGAGTCCTCGTTGCACCGCGGCCACGTGTCGCAGCCGAGCCCGGAGCCGGTGAGGCGGACGAGGCCCCCGGTGGCGACGATGCCGATCTGCACCGCCAGCGTCGCCCACGCGGCCGCGATCACGCGGCGGTCGACGCGATCCGGGAGCCACAGCCAGAAGCGCTGCCGGATTCCCGGGGCCGTCGTGGTGGACTCTTGCGCGGACATGCTGGTCGTCGCCTCCTGGCAGAGGCTCCTGGAACCGCGCGTGACGTACGGGGCGCGTCCGCGTCGGGGTGGAACCTGTAGAATCAAGGGGTCGGTTGCGGTGCAGTTCCCAGCGCCGCGCACCACTGACAGTCTAGGCGCGAAGATCGGCGCCGCTTGAGAGGGCCCGAGAAGCGGCATCCCCCCTCCGGTATCTCCACCGGAGAACACGGATGCCGGGGCGGATCACACCGCTAGGACCCGGAGGAGAACGTGACGATGTCTGATGTGCTGATCGATCGCCCGGAGCTGGACAGCCTGGGTGTCTACGAGTTCGGGTGGCATGATGCCGACGCCGCGGGAGCCGTGGCGAAACGAGGCATCGACGAGTCCGTGGTGCGTGGCATCTCGGCGCTCAAGAACGAACCCGAATGGATGCTGAAGACCCGGCTGAAGGGCTATCAGCTGTTCGGCCGCAAGCCGATGCCGACCTGGGGCGCCGACCTCAGCGAGATCGACTTCGACAACATCAAGTACTTCGTGCGCTCCACCGAGAAGCAGGCGGGGTCGTGGGAAGAGCTCCCCGAGGACATCCGCAACACGTACGAGAAGCTCGGCATCCCCGAGGCGGAGCGCCAGCGCCTGGTCGCGGGCGTCGCGGCACAGTACGAGTCCGAGGTCGTGTACCACCAGATCCGCGAGGACCTCGAGGCCCAGGGCGTCATCTTCATGGACACCGACACCGCGCTGCGCGAGCACCCCGAGTTCTTCGAGGAGTACTTCGGCACGGTCATCCCGGCCGGCGACAACAAGTTCGCGGCGCTCAACACCGCGGTGTGGTCGGGCGGCTCGTTCGTCTACGTGCCGCCGGGAGTGCACGTCGAGATCCCGCTGCAGGCGTACTTCCGCATCAACACCGAGAACATGGGACAGTTCGAGCGGACGCTCATCATCGCCGACGAGGGCTCGTACGTGCACTACATCGAGGGCTGCACGGCCCCGATCTACAAGAGCGACTCGCTGCACTCGGCCGTCGTCGAGATCATCGTGAAGAAGAACGCCCGTGTGCGCTACACGACGATCCAGAACTGGTCGAACAACGTCTACAACCTCGTCACCAAGCGCGCCGTGGCGCACGAGGGAGCGACGATGGAGTGGATCGACGGCAACATCGGCTCCAAGGTCACGATGAAGTACCCGTCGATCTTCCTGATGGGCGAGCACGCCAAGGGCGAGACGCTGTCGGTCGCGTTCGCCGGTCCGGGTCAGCACCAGGACGCCGGCGCGAAGATGATCCACATGGCGCCGTACACGCAGTCGTCGATCGTGTCCAAGTCGATCGCCCGCGGCGGCGGCCGGGCCGGCTACCGCGGCGAGGTCCGCGTGGACGCGAACGCGCACCACTCGGCCAACACGGTGCGCTGCGACGCGCTGCTGGTCGACACGATCTCGCGCTCCGACACGTACCCGGCCATCGACATCCGCGTCGACGACGTGCAGCTCGGCCACGAGGCGACGGTCTCGAAGGTCAGCGAGGAGCAGCTCTTCTACCTCATGAGCCGCGGGATGCCGGAGGACGAGGCCATGGCGATGATCGTGCGCGGCTTCATCGAGCCGATCGCCCGCGAGCTGCCCATGGAGTACGCGCTCGAACTCAACAAGCTCATCGAGATGGGCATGGAAGGATCCGTCGGCTAGATGAGCCCCACCACTGAGGCCCCCACCATTCCCGGCGCGAAGGGCCACACCGATGGCGCCGGCGCGTTCGTGCCGGTTCAGACTCGCTCCGAGCGTCCCTGGTCCTTCGACCCCGCCGACTTCGAGGTGCCCACCGGCCGCGAGGTCAACTGGAAGCACACGCCGACCGCCAAGGTCCAGCCGCTGTTCGTCGACGAGGCCGGACCCCACGGCGTCATCGAGGTCGACGTCGACGCCCCGGCAGGACTCGTGCAGGAGCGCCTGACCATCGGCACGGCGCCCCGCGGCGAGGTGTTCCGCCCCGAGGATCTGCCGAGCGCGATCGCCTGGAAACAGGAGACCGAGGCGCCGCTGCTGCGCATACCTGCCGGCGCCGAGTACACCGAGCCGATCGTGGTGTCGCTGACCGGCACCGGCGGTCTGGCGCACGCGCACGTCGTCGTCGAGGCGCAGGCGAACTCGCACGCCACCGTCGTGTTCCGGCACACCGGCACCGCCCAGCACGCGCAGAACGTCGAGATCATCGTGCGGGAGGGCGCACACCTGGAGCTCGTGACCGTGCAGCGGTGGGACGACGACGCCGTGCACGTGGCCTCCCACCAGGCGCGCGTCGAGCGCGACGCGACCCTCCGCCACGTCGTCGTCAGCTTCGGCGGCGGCGTCGTGCGCGTCAACCCGACGGTGGAGCTCGCCGGCACCGGCTCGCGTGCCGAGCTGTACGGCCTCAGCTACTCCGACTCGGGGCAGCACCTCGAGAGCCAGGTGTACCTGCACCACAAGGGTGCCGAGACCTCCGGCGACGTGCTCTACAAGAGCGCGCTGCAGGGCGCGGCGGCGCGCACGGTGTGGATCGGCGACGTCCTCATCGGGGCGGATGCCGTGGGCACCGACTCGTACGAGGCCAACCGCAACCTCGTCCTGACCGAAGGCGCGCGCGCCGAGTCGATCCCCAACCTGGAGATCGAGACCGGTGACATCCGCGGCGCCGGTCACGCGAGCGCCACCGGGCGATTCGACGACGAGCAGCTGTTCTACCTGCAGGCGCGCGGCATCGCCGAGGAGGAGGCGCGACGGCTCGTCGTGCTCGGCTTCCTTGCCGAGATCGTGCAGAAGATCGGTGTCGCAGACCTCGAGGCGGAGCTGTTCGCCGTGATCGAGGAAGAACTCGCCAAGGAGGCCGGCCGATGACCGCGCAGCGCGTGTGCGCCCTCAGCGACCTCGTCCCGGACGAAGCCCGCCGTGTCGAGGTGGACGGCGTCGCGATCGCCCTCGTGATGGACTCCAGCGGCGAGGTGCACGCCATCGGCGATGTCTGCACCCACGGCGACATCTCGCTGGCCGAGGGCTTCGTCGACGGCGAGTCGCTCGAGTGCTGGGCCCACGGCTCGGCGTTCTCGCTGCGCACCGGCAAGCCCCTCAATCTCCCCGCGTACGAGCCGGTCCCCGTGTTCGCGGTCACCGTCGACGGCGACGACGTGCTCGTCGACGCCACCGTCACGCTCGAAGTGAACTGAAGAAGGTACTGAAGAATGTCTGTTCTCGAGATCCGCGACCTCCATGTGACGGTCGAGACGGATGCCGGCACCACGCCGATCCTCAACGGTCTGTCGCTCACGATCCGCACGGGTGAGACCCACGCGATCATGGGCCCCAACGGCTCGGGCAAGTCGACGCTCGCCTACACGATCGCCGGTCACCCCAAGTACACCGTCACGAGCGGCTCGATCACGCTCGACGGCGAGGACGTCCTCGCGATGTCGGTGGACGAGCGGGCGCGTGCGGGCCTCTTCCTGGCGATGCAGTACCCGGTCGAGATCCCGGGCGTGACCGTCACGAACTTCCTCCGCACCGCGAAGACCGCGATCGACGGCGAGGCGCCCTCGATCCGCACGTGGACGAAGGACGTCAAGGCGTCGATGAAGAACCTGCGCATGGACCCCAAGTTCGCGCAGCGAAACGTCAACGAGGGTTTCTCGGGCGGCGAGAAGAAGCGCCACGAGATCCTCCAGCTCGAGCTCCTGCGTCCGCAGATCGCCGTGCTCGACGAGACCGACTCCGGTCTCGACGTCGACGCGCTGAAGATCGTGTCGGAGGGCGTCAACCGCGCCAAGGCGGACAACGACCTCGGTGTGCTGCTCATCACGCACTACACCCGCATCCTGCGCTACATCCACCCCGACTTCGTGCACGTGATGGTGCAGGGGCGCATCGTCGAGGAGGGCGGCCCCGAGCTGGCCGACCGCCTCGAGGACGAGGGCTACGACCGCTACCTGCCCGCGGGCGAAGAGGAGCCCGCCGAGGCTCCCGTCGCCAGCGAAGCGTAGGATCGACGTATGACGGCGACCCTCACCCCCGAGAAGTACGACGAGGTGACCGAGGCTCTCAAGGACGTCATGGACCCGGAGCTCGGGATCAATGTCGTCGACCTCGGCCTCATCTACGACCTCGCGTGGGACGACGAGAACGACGCCCTGGTCATCCACATGACCCTCACGTCGGCCGGCTGTCCGCTCACCGACGTGCTCGAGGAGCAGACCGCACAGGCGCTCGACGAGATCGTCGAGCGGTTCCGCATCAACTGGGTGTGGATGCCGCCGTGGGGTCCCGAGCGCATCACCGACGACGGGCGCGACATGATGCGCGCGCTCGGCTTCGCGATCTGAGGCCCGGCCGTTTCGCACGGTGACACGCGGCGTCGCCATGTCGCCGTCGCTCGATAGGGTCGAATGGTGAGCGTCACCCCCCTGAAAGCACTGCCCCTCGACGAGCTGCGCCAGCGCACGAGCACGAAGTGGCGGAAGTACGGGGAGGACGTGCTGCCGTTCTTCGTGGCCGAGACCGACTACGCGCTGGCACCCGAGATCACGCGGGTCCTGACGCGCGCGGTGCAGCTCGGCGACACCGGATACACCCCTCCCGACCCCGGCGTCCGCGAGGCCTTCGCCGGCTTCGCCGAGCGCCGCTGGGGGTGGAGCGTCGACCCGGCCGACGTGTTCTGGACGGGCGACGTGATGATGGGCGTCGTCGAGATCCTGCGCAAGGTCATCGAACCCGGTGACCGTGTCGTGGTCATGCCTCCCGTGTACCCGCCGTTCTACGACACCGTCGAGGAGGCAGGCGGCGTGGTCGAGCGCGTGCCGCTCGCGGCGAGCGACGCCGGCTGGGAGATCGACCTGCTCGGTGTGGAGGCGGCGCTCGCGGGCGGCGCACGCGCCGTGCTGCTGTGCAACCCGCACAATCCCACGGGGAGCGTGCACACGCCCGAGAGCCTGGCCGCGCTGGCGGATGTCGCCGAAGGGTTCGGCGCGACGGTGGTCAGCGACGAGATCCACGGACCGCTGACGTACGAGCCCACGGCGTTCACGCCGTTCCTGGCAGCCTCGGAGTCGGCCCGGCGGGTCGGCTATGCGGTGACCAGCGCGAGCAAGACCTTCAACCTCGCCGGCCTGAAGTGCGCGGTGATGGTCGCGGGCGGCGACGCCCAGCGCGCGGCGCTGCGCTCGCTGCCGTGGGAGGTCGAGTGGCGCACCGGCCTCTTCGGTGCGCTCTCGAACGTCGCGGCGTATTCGCCCGAGAGCGACGAGTGGCTGGAAAGCCTGCTGGCCACGCTCGACGCCAACCGACTGCTCCTGGCGGAGCTCCTCGCCGAGCACCTGCCGCAGGCGCGCTACCTGCCGCCCGACGCCGGCTTCCTGGCGTGGGTCGACCTGTCGGCGTACGGCTGGGGCGACAACCCCGCCGTGAAGGTGCTGCGCGACGCGAAGGTGGCGCTGCACCACGGACCCTTGTTCGGCGTCGAGGGCACGGGGCACGTCCGCATCAACTTCGGCTGCGCGCCCGAGCTGCTCCGCGAGGCGGTGGAGCGCATCGGCGCGCTGGCGCGATCGTGACGACGGCATCCGAGCCCGCGACGAGCATCTGGCGGGGCCGGTTCGTCTGGGTGACGGTCGGTGCCGTCGCCCTGATCTTCCTGGCGGCGATCCAGTCGCTCGCGGTGACCACGGTGATGCCGGTGGTGAGCGCCGACCTCGACGGTGAGCGCCTCTACGCCGTGGCGTTCGCGGGAACGCTCGCCACGAGCGTCATCGGCATGGTCGCCGTCGGCGCGTGGTGCGACCGAGGCGGGGTTCTCGCGCCGCTGAGCACGGCCGTCGGACTGTTCGTCATCGGGCTGCTCATCTCGGGACTCGCCCTCACGATGCCGGCCCTCGTCGCCGGGCGCCTGGTGCAGGGCCTCGGCACCGGCGGACAGACGGTGGCCCTGTACGTTGTGGTCGCCCGCGTCTATCCGGGTGCGATGCACGGCCGCGTCTTCGCCGCGTTCTCCGCGGCGTGGGTCGTGCCGTCGCTGATCGGGCCGTTCCTGGCAGGAGCTGTGACGGAGTTCCTGCACTGGCGGTGGGTCTTCCTCGGCGTGGCCGCGCTCACGGTGGTCGCCTTCGCGCTGGTGGTGGCGCGCCTCCACGGACTCCCGCTCCACACCGATGAGCCGGCGACCTCGCGCATCGCGCCGCGGCTGGCCTGTGCCGTGGCCCTCGCCGTCGGTGCCCTCGGCCTCAGCCTCGCAGGCGAACTCGGAACGTGGGCGTGGGCGGCGGTGGCGGCATCCGTCGTCGTCATCGCGCTCGCATCGCGGCCGCTTCTTCCGCGCGGCACGCTGCTCGCCGCGCGCGGCCTGCCCAGCGTGGTGCTGATGCGCGGACTGATCGCGGGCGCGCTGTTCGGCGCAGAGATCTACGTGCCGTACCTGCTGATCGATGAGTACGGCTTCTCGCCGACCTGGGCGGGGCTCGGCCTCACCGCGGCCGCGGTGGCGTGGGCGACCGCGGCCGACGTGCAGGGCCGCTTCGGCGACCGGATCGGCAACACGCGCATCACGCTGATCGGCACCGCGCTGCTCGTTGGAGCGCTCGTCTTCGCGGGGGCGACGGCTCTGTTCGGACTGCACCCCGCGGTGCTGATCGCGGGGTGGGGGCTCGCGGGCGGCGGAATGGGCCTCATGTACCCGCGTCTGACCGTGCTGACGCTGGCGTACTCGACGGCGCAGAACCAGGGGTTCAACTCATCGGCGCTGTCGATCTCGGACGCCGTCGGCTCGGCGTCGTCGATCGCCGTGATGGGGCTCGTCTTCACCGCGCTGGTGGGGACGGATGCCGGATTCCCGGCCGTGTTCGCCATCGCCGTGGTGCTCGCCCTGAGCGCTCTGGTGCCGGGGCTGCGGCTCGGCCACGCGCACGAAGTCTCACGGCCGCGTTAACCGATGCGCGGCGCGGAGGGGTTTCGACTCGCTTCGCTCGCTCAACCTTGAGTCGAGCCGCATCAACGCTCGCTGGCGCTCGCATTGATCCGGTGCGGAGAGGTTTCGACTCGCTTCGCTCGCTCAACCTTGAGTCGAGCCGCATCAACGCTCGCTGGCGCTCGCATTGATCCGGTGCGGAGAGGTTTCGACTCGCTTCGCTCGCTCAACCTTGAGTCGAGCCGCATC
>NZ_JBJDRL010000071.1:0-20765 GCF_044987475.1 Microbacterium sp. ZW CA_36 | reverse complement strand
CTCCCACGTTGCGCCGGCGCATCCGTTGAGTTATCCCCAGGCGGTGCGGCCGCGCACGCCCGGCGCCCTTCCGAGTCAGTTCACTTGCGCTGAACGTACGCGAAAACGGCGGATCGGTGTACGTTCAGCGCAAGTGAACTGACTCGGAAGGGCGCCGGGCGTGCGCGGCCGCACCGCCTGGGGATAACTCAACGGATGCGCCGGCGCAACGTGGGAGAGTTCACAGATGCCTGCGATCGACGGTCCGGCCTTTCGGGTCGGGGATGCCCTCCGTGCAGGAATGCCGCGCCGAGCGGTGGACGCCGACACGCTCGACCGCCCGTTCACCGGACTGCGGGCACACCCCGAAGACGACCGCGATCAGGAGGGCGGGCATCCGCTCGAGGTCGCACGCGACGCGCATCGTCGCGCCGCGCGGCAGTTCACCGCGCACATGCATGCGCACGAGTTCTTCTCGCATGCGACGGCGGCGCTGCTGTGGGACCTGCCCATGCCCGCAGTGGCGGACCGCATCGACGTGTCGGTGATCGCGCCGCATCGAGCGCCCTCCGGCCGTGGCGTGCGAGGCCACCAGCTCGCCGGCCCGCAGGTGACGACGACGCAGCACGCCGAAGGCTTCGCGATCACCTCTCCCGCATCGACATGGGCACAGCTCGGCGCGACCGTGAAGCACCCGTACGACCTCACTGCGATCGCCGACGCGGTCATCCGAGCACCTCGCATACCCGGCCCGCAAGGCCGCGTGCTCAGAGCGGCGCACTCGACGGTCGCCGACCTGGTCGTCGAGCTCGGGCGGGGCCGGCGGATCGGCATCCGCGAACTCGAGGAGGCGGTGCGCCGCACGCGCCCCGGTGCGGCGTCGCGCCCCGAGACGTGGACCCGGCTCACACTCGTCGACGCGGGACTGCCGGAGCCTGCGCTCGACCACGACGTCTACGACGAGCGGGGCGTCTTCGTCGGCTGCGTGGACCTTGCATACATCCCACTGAAGATCGCCATCGAGTACGAGGGCGATCACCACCGCGTGGACGCTGCGCAGTGGGCCCGCGACATCCAGAAGCACGACCGACTGGCGGAGCTCGGGTGGCGAGTGATCCGTGTCACCAGGGCAGACGTGTTCGAGCATCCCGGAGAACTGGTCGTGCGGGTCCGCGGCGCTCTCCGTTCCCGCTCCTGACGCATGCGCGCCCTTACCGCCGGCACACGCCCCAGTTCACTTGCGCTGAATGTACGCGGAAACGGGCCGCTGGCGTACGTTCAGCGCAAGTGAACTCATGCCGCGGGGGACGGCACGACGGGGGGACGGCGGGCGGAGGCGGATGCGCGGGGTGACGGCGCGCGGACGGGAAGGATGCCGCGGGGGAGGGATGCCGCGCCGCTAGGCTTCGAGCGTGCTCACGTTCCTCATCCGCGCCCTGATCTTCCTCGTCTCGGCGGCACTCGGCCTCATCGCGGCCGACCTGATCCTCCCCGGGTTCTCGCTGCACTGGGACGACTGGTGGGGGATCCTGCTGGCCGTCGTGATCTTCGCAGTGCTCCAGAGCATCCTGGCGCCGTGGCTGTTCAAGATCACGCGCCGGCACGCCAACGCGCTCATCGGCGGCATCGGCCTGCTCTCGACCTTCGTCGCACTCCTGATCGCGGTGCTCATCCCGGCGGCCGGCATCGGGATCGACGGTCCGGTGGCATGGATCATCGGCACCCTCATCGTCTGGCTCGTGACGGCGCTCGCCACGTGGCTGCTGCCGCCGCTGTTCATCAAGAACAAGGTGCAGGAGCGCCGCAGCTGACGACGGAAGATAGGGATTCCTCCCGATCCGCCACGGACTCCTGGGGCGCCAGGCTGATGGGATGATGGGCGGTATGCAGATCGGCCGCGTTCCCCTCGTCGGCCGGCAGGCGGATCTCGACGCCCTGCGCGACGAGATCGCCGCCGTCGGCTCGGAAGGGCGAGCCGTGGTGGTGTCGGGCGACGCGGGCATGGGAAAGACGCGCCTGCTGCGCGATTTCACCGAGTCGCTCGACGAGGGCGTCATCGTGCTCCACGGCGCATCCGTGGACTCGGGCTCGGGCCCCGCCCCGCTCACCGCGATCACGGATCTGCTGCGGGATCTGGTCGACGCGCTGGGAGTGGATGCCGTGCGCGAGGCCGCCGGCCCCGCCGCCGACGCGCTCGGCGTGCTCGTGCCCGCACTGGCGGACAGTCCCGGCGACGCCGAGCGTCTGGCCGACGTCGTCGTCGAGACGTTCTCGAACCTCGCGCGGACGCATCGCCTGGTGGTCATCATCGAGGACCTCCACTGGTCCGACAGCACCACGTGCGAGATCGCCGCACGCCTCGTCCGCCGTGCCGCGGTGCTGCCGCTGTTCGTGCTGCTGTCGTACCGCACCGATGACGTCGGCCGCGGGCATCCGCTGCGGCCGGTCCTCGCCGAGCTCGACCGGGCTCGTCTGCTCACGCATCGACCGCTCGCACGCCTCAGTCCCGCCGAGGTCGGCGCGCTCGCCACCGCCGTGCACGGCGACACGCTCGCCGCCGAGGTGCTGCTCGACATCGCGGCCCGCAGCGACGGCATCCCGTTCTACGTCGAAGAGCTCGCGAGCTTCTCGGGCGAGCGGCTGCCGATATCACTGCGCGACGTCCTGCTGCTGCGGTACGAGCGACTGGATGCCGAGGCCCGGCGTTTCACCCGCGTGCTGGCGACCGGCGGAGTCGAGGTGGCCGACCCGGTGCTGCGGGCCGTCTTCGAGGGCGAGGAGTCCGCTCTGGAGGCCGCGGTGCGCAGTGCGGTCGACGCGCAGGTCGTCGTGATCCGCGACGACGCGTATGCGTTCCGCCACGCCCTCATGCAGGAGGCGGTGTATGCCGAGCTCCTTCCCACAGAGCGCACGCGCCTGCACACCGCGTACGCCGTCGCCTGGGAGGCGGCGGCGCCCACGGCGCGTGTGCTCGCCGACATCGCCCACCACTGGCGGGCCGCCCACGTCCCCGATCGGGCGCTCGCGGCCGCGGTGGCCGCGCAGCGTGCCGCGAGCGGAGCGTCGGCGTGGTCGACGGCCGCCGAGGCGGGGGAGCGGGCGCTGGAGCTCTGGGATGCCGTCACCGACCCCGAGACGGTCAGCGGGACGACGCGGGTGAAGCTGCTCCGCCGGACCTCAGCAGCGCTCGTGTCGGCGAACCGGAACGACCGAGCCCTCGCGTTCGCGCGGGAGGCCGTGGCTCTCTGGCCCGAGGAGGACGTCGTCGGTCGCGCCGACATGCTCGGCGACCTGGCCACGATCGAGTTCCAGGCGGGCGTGTCGGACGGCGTCGAGAGCATCGAGCAGGCGCTCGCTATCCTCGAGGACGATCCGCGCCACGACGTGCAGCGGGCGGGGCTCCTCCTCAGCTCCGCGCGCGTGCACATGCTCAACGGGCGTCAGAGCCTCGGCACCGAGGTCGCGGCACGTGCGCATGCCACGGCCGAGCCCGCGGCCACCGCGGGCGACCGCTTCGCCGCCGAGATCCTCGTGCAGGCTCTGCTGATCGCGGCGACCTGCCGGACGACTGCGGGCGACGAGAGCGGGCTCGCGCTGTTCGCGCAGGCGCGTGCGCAGGCGGGCGGGTTCGTCCGCGCGATGATGCGCTACTACATCAACTACTCCAACGCGCTGATGCTGGTCGGCCGGTATGAGGAAGCTGTCGCCGTGGCACGTGAGGGGCACGAGTACGGGCGCACGCACGTGGCGGATCTCGGCCCTCTCGTGATGATCGAGGCCAACATGATCGAGGCGCACATCTACGCGGGCCGGCTGCGCGAGGCCGAGGAGCTGGGCGCCCTGCTCCCGATGGTCGAGCCGGGGCTGTACTCCGCCTTCCTGCGCGAGCGCCTGGTGTGCCTCGCGATCTGGCGCGGACGCATCGACGGCGCCGAGGCCGCGCTCGAGGCCGCGCGCCTCGAGCTCGACATGTTCGGCGCCTACGAGTTCCAGACCCGGTTCGGCATGGCCTACGACCTCGGAGAGCTGGCGCTCGCCCGCGGTGACGCCCGCGAGGCGCTCTCGCACGCGCGGGCCGCGTGGGAGACGCCCGCCGGCGGCGTGCTCGCGCTGCCGCTCACGGCGGTCGCGGCGCGCGCCGTCGCGATGCTCCGCGAGCGCGGCGAGGATGCCGACATCGAGCCGTACCGCGCGGTGCTGGCATCCTTCGCCGACTGGCCGGTGACCCCGCTCTGGGCAGCCGTCTTCGCCGCCGAGCTCGGCGAGGGCTCGTGGGGATCGGCGGTGGACGCTGCCGGTCCGGCGTACGTCCGCGCGTACGCCCGGGTGCGCCGAGGCGAGGAGGTGCTCGCCGCGGGCGACCGCACGGCGGCGCGCGAGATCCTGTCGGCGGCCGCGGCGTACGCCGCGGAGCTGGGTGCGGACGGCCTGGCCGCACGCGCCCAGGAGGTGATGACGGATGCCGGACTCGCCGGCGTCGCGCCGCGCTCGGTGCTCACCGCCCGCGAGCAGCAGGTGCTCCACCTGGTCGCTGAAGGCCTCAGCAACGGACAGATCGCCGAGCGCCTCTACATCAGCGTGAAGACCGTGTCGGTGCACGTGTCGGCGATTCTCCGCAAGCTGGAGGCGCCGTCACGCACCGCCGCCGCGGCGATCTATCGCCGCACCGCCGCCTGAGGCGGCATCCGCTCTGCGCAGATCCGCGTCAGATGTGGTACTCGGGCGTCGTCAGCAGCGCGCGCGTGTCGTCCCCGGCACGACGGGCGCGCGGCTTCGCCGGCACGCCGACCAGCACGGAGTCGGCGGGCGCGTCCTTGGTGACGACGGCGTTGGCGCCGACGACGGACCCTGCGCCGATCGTGATGGGCCCGAGGATCTTCGCGCCCGCGCCGACCGCGACGCCGTCCTCGATGGTCGGGTGCCGCTTGCCGCCCTCGCGCTGGCGGCCGCCGAGCGTGACGCCGTGGTAGAGCATGACGTCGTCGCCGACCTCGGCGGTCTCGCCGACCACGACGCCCATGCCGTGGTCGATGAAGAAGCGGCGGCCGATGGTGGCGCCGGGGTGGATCTCGATGCCGGTGAGCCAGCGCGTGACCTGCGACCCCGCGCGGGCGATGAACCGCACGTCGCGGGTCCACAGTGCGTGCCACACCCGGTGCGCCCAGATGGCGTGCAGGCCCGGGTACAGCACGGCGATCTCCAGGCCGCCGCGTGCCGCGGGGTCGCGCAGCTTCGCCGCGGCCACATCCTCGCGTACGCGCGCGACGAATCCGATGCGCTCGTCGGTCATTTCGACTCCTCCTCGGGGTCGCGCAGGTGCGCATACAGTGCGGTCGACAGGTAGCGCTCGCCCGAGTCCGGCACGATCACGACGATGCGCTGACCGGCCGCCTCCGGGCGCGCCGCGATCTGCAGCGCCGCCCACACTGCGGCGCCCGCCGACATCCCGGCGAGGATGCCCTCGCGGGTGGCGAGCTCGCGCGCGACGCGGATCGCGTCGTCGAACTCGACGTCGAAGATCTCGTCGACGACCGAGCGGTCGAGCACCTCGGGCACGAAGTTCGGGCCGATGCCCTGGATGCGGTGGCCGCCGGCGCGGCCCTCGGTGAGCACGGGGGAGTCCTTCGGCTCGACCAGGACGATCTTCACGGCGGGGGTGCGCTCCTTGAGCACCTGACCGACGCCGGTGATCGTGCCGCCCGTGCCCGAACCCGCGACGAACCAGTCGACGTGACCGTCGGTGTCGCGCCAGATCTCCTCGGCCGTGGTGCTGCGGTGGATCGCGGCGTTCGCCTCGTGCTCGAACTGGCGGGCGAGGATCGCTCCCGGCGTCTCGTCGACGATGCGCTTGGCGGCGTCGACCGCCTCGGTCATGCCCTTGTACGGATCGGTCAGCACGAGCTCGGCGCCGAATGCCTTCAGGAGCGTCCGCCGCTCCTTCGACATGGAGGCGGGCATCGTGAGGATGACCTTGTAGCCGCGGGCGGCGCCGATGAGAGCGAGCGCGATGCCGGTGTTGCCGCTCGTGGACTCGACGATCGTCCCGCCCGGCTGCAGCTCTCCGGCCGCCTCCGCGGCCTCGACGAGGGCGTAGCCGAGACGGTCCTTGACCGACGAGCCGGGGTTGTAGAACTCCAGCTTGGCGAGCACCTCCGCGCCGAGACCCTCCGTGAGCGCGTTGAGGCGCACGAGCGGGGTCTCACCGAATGCGGTGGTGATGTCGGGATGGATGCCGGGCACGTGGTGCTCCTCGGTTCGGGCGGCGCGGGAAGACGGCGACAGCGCGCCGGCGCCCGAACGGGTCGGGGTGGCCGGCGCGCCGTCGTGACGTGTCAATCTTCGCGCAGATCCTCGAACAGCGCGGTCGACAGGTAGCGCTCGCCGAACGACGGGATGATCACGACGATGTTCTTGCCCTCCGCCTCGGGACGGGCGGCGACCTGCAGGGCGGCCCAGATGGCGGCGCCCGACGAGATGCCGACCAGGATGCCGTCCTTCTCGCCCACCGCACGCGCGGTGGAGATGGCGTCGGGGAACTCGACGTCGATGACCTCGTCGATCACGCTCTGGTCGAGGATCTCGGGGACGAAGTTCGGTCCGATGCCCTGGATCTTGTGCGGCCCGGGCGTGCCCTTGGTCAGCAGCGGGGAATCGGCCGGCTCGACGGCGACGACCTTGGCTCCGGGCACGCGCTCCTTGAGCACCTGGCCGACGCCGGTGATCGTGCCGCCCGTGCCGATGCCGGCGACGAAGTAGTCGATCTGGCCGTCGGTGTCGCGGAGGATCTCCTCGGCGGTGGTCTTGCGGTGGATCTCGGGGTTCGCCTCGTTCTCGAACTGACGCGCGAGCACGGCGCCCGGGATCTCGGCGACGAGCTCCTCGGCCTTCGCGACGGCGCCCTTCATGCCGCCGGCGGGGTCGGTGAGCACGAGCTCTGCGCCGTAGCCCTTGAGGAGCAGCCGGCGCTCGATCGACATCGACGAGGGCATGGCGAGCACGACGCGGTAGCCGCGGGCGGCGCCGACCATCGCGAGCGCGATGCCGGTGTTGCCGCTGGTGGCCTCGACGATCGTGCCGCCGGGCTGCAGCTGACCGGATGCCTCGGCGGCGTCGACGATGGCGATGCCGAGCCGGTCCTTCACGCTGGAGGCCGGGTTGTAGAACTCGAGCTTCGCCAGCACATTCCCGCCCACACCCTCCGCGACGCGGTTCAGGCGCACGAGCGGCGTGTTGCCGAAGGCGGAGGTGATATCGGGATGAATGCCGGTCATGTCGGGGCCTTTCGCGGGTCACGGCTGGTCGAGAAACAGCCTAGGGGGCGCGTTTTCGTGTGAGTCCTTCTGTGACGAAAGCCTGGTCGCGCACGGGTACCCTTGCGCACCCGAGAGCAGGTGAGACCCCGTCCGGAGGCGGCTGCGAGAGCGCCCGACGGGCCGGGAGCGGCGAGAGCCGGGCCTAAAGTGGATGCGGTCATGGCTTCTCCCGACGATTCCCCCTTCCTCTCCGACGCGCTCGCGCGCGCGACCGCACGCCTGGCCGCCGCCGGCATCGCCGACCCCGCCGTCGACGCGGAGCTGCTGGCCGCCTTCGTCCTCGACGTCGGTCGCGGGGGAGTGCAGGCCGCCGCCTTCCGCGGCGACGCGATCGCCGCGCGGGACGAGGGCCGGCTCCACGAACTGGTCGCGCGTCGCGCCACGCGCGAGCCGCTGCAGCACATCACCGGCTCCGCACCCTTCCGTCACCTCGAGCTGCGTGTCGGCCCCGGCGTCTTCGTGCCGCGCCCCGAGACCGAGATGGTCGCGCAGCTGGCGATCGACGCGCTGCGGGCCGCGGCATCCCCGTCCCCGATCGCCGTCGATCTCGGCACCGGCAGCGGTGCGATCGCGCTCGCGATGGCGACCGAGGTGCCGCACGCGCGGGTGTTCGCCGCCGAGAACTCCGTCGACGCGTACGTGTGGACGAAGGAGAACTTCGCGCGGGTCGGCGCCGACAACGCCGCACTCGCGTTCATCGACCTCGCCCATGCCTTCCCCGAGCTGGACGGAACCGTCTCGGTGGTCGCCTCCAACCCGCCGTACGTTCCGGATGCCGCCATCCCGCGCGACCCGGAGGTGCGGTTCTTCGACCCGCCGGCCGCGCTCTACGGGGGAGAGGACGGCCTCGACGTCGTCCGTGTGCTCAGCCGGGTGGGCCTGCGCCTCGCACACCCCGGCGGCACGCTCGTGATCGAGCACGGCGAGTGGCAGGGCGAAGCGATCCGCGGCATCCTCGCCGCAGACGGGTGGCGCGCGACGGCGACCCACCCCGATCTGACGATGCGCGACCGCGCCACGACGGCCCTGCGCCCCTGATCATGGGGTCGGTGCCGCTCGCAATTAGACTGGCGGGCGACATGTCCCCCATCTTCGACTGCCGTGACGAGGCGCAGCTGCTCACCGGCATGCGCCAGGCGCGCCAGGCCATCGCCCGCGGCGAGCTCGTCGTCATCCCCACCGACACCGTGTACGGCGTCGCCGCCGACGCCTTCGACCATCAGGCCGTCGCGCGCCTCCTGGCCGCCAAGGGACGCGGGCGCCAGTCGCCGCCGCCCGTGCTGGTCGCCGGTGCCACGACGCTCCGCGCGCTCGTGGCCGAGGTCCCCGAGCCGATCGAGCGCCTCGTCGAGGAGTTCTGGCCGGGGGGCCTCACCATCGTGCTCCCCGCGCAGCCGTCGCTGTCGTGGGACCTCGGCGAGACGCGCGGCACCGTGGCGGTGCGCATGCCCGCCCACCGCATCGCCCTCGAGCTCCTGGAGGAGACCGGGCCGCTCGCCGTGTCGAGCGCCAACCTCACCGGGATGGCCGCCGGGATCACCGCCGAGGACGCGCAGGGGATGCTGCACGACAGCGTCGCCGTCTACCTCGGTGACGGGCCCTCCAAGACCGGCATCCCATCGACCATCATCGACGCCACGAGCCTGATCGGCGGCACGGAGCCGCGCGTGAGAGTCCTCCGCGAGGGCGCGGTGAGCCGCGCGCAGCTGCGCGACGTGCTCGGCGACCTCCTCGAGCCCGATCCGGGCTCCGACGAGGAGGACACCCCGGCCCCCGAGCCCGGCTCCGGTGACGCCTCGGGAACCGACGCGGCCGGCGCGGGCACGCCTGAGGCGCCGGAGCCCGGCAGCTCGTGAAGCAATACGTCTTCACGATCCTCCTCACGGCGGCGGTCACCTTCGTCCTGTCGTGGGCGGTCTGGCGACTGAGCCTCCGGTACAAGCTGTATCCCGGCATCCGCGAGCGCGACGTCCACACGACGCCGACGCCGCGTCTGGGCGGCATCGCGATGTTCCTGGGCGTGCTGGCGGCCTTCGCGGTGTCGTCGCAGCATCCCTACTTCTCCATCGTCTGGGCGCAGCCGCAGCAGATGTACGCGCTGCTCGGCGCGACGGCGCTCATCGTGGTGGTCGGGGTGCTCGACGACCTGTGGGACCTCGACTGGATGATCAAGCTCGGCGCGCAGTTCCTCGCCGCCGGCGTGATCGCGTGGTTCGGTCAGCTGCAGATCTACACGCTGCCGCTCGGCGGCATGACCATCTTCTCCAGCTGGGCGAGCTTCACCCTCACGGTGTTCTCCATCGTCGTCGTCATGAACGCCGTCAACTTCATCGACGGGCTCGACGGCCTCGTCGCCGGTGTCTGCCTGATCGCCAACGCGGTCTTCTTCGCGTACTCCTACATGGTCTTCCGTGACATCGGCTCGAGCACGTACTTCACGCTGTCGTCCCTCATCGCCGCGGTGCTCATCGGCGCCTGCATCGGCTTCCTCCCGCTGAACTGGAGTCCTGCGCGACTGTTCATGGGGGATGCCGGCGCTCTCATGCTGGGGCTGCTCATGGCGTGCTCGGCCATCTCGATCACCGGCAACTTCGATCCCGCCATGATCGCCGACAACGACGCGTTCGGCCGGTCGCAGCTGCTCGGTGCCTTCATCCCGATCCTCCTGCCCGTCGTCGTGGTGCTGCTGCCGCTGCTGGACTTCGGCCTCGCGGTGGTACGCCGCATGAGCAGGGGCAAGTCGCCGTTCTCGCCGGACCGCAAGCACCTGCACCACCGCATGCTCGACATGGGGCACACCGATCGCGATGCCGTGCTCATCTTCTACGCCTGGACCGCGCTGGTCAGCCTGTCCGTGCTGCTCATGTACATCGGCACGACCCTCGAATGGCCGGGCGACTACCTCTTCGGCGTGCTCTACGGCGTCGTCGGCATCGCGGCCTGCCTCGTCGTGACCTTCCTTCCCTCGCACCGTCGCGCGCCGCGCGCGACGGTGGCGCACACGCCACCCGAACCGCAGCCCGATCCTGCGCCCGCACAGGAGGACGCCCGATGAGCGCCACCCCCATCTCCAGCACCCCGATCCTGCGCACCGTCCTGGTGTGGTCCGGGACGGTGACGGCGATCCTCGCGGTCGTCGGCGCCGTCGTCGGATTCCTCGTGGCGGGCACGGAGGGCCTGTGGAGCGCGCTGCTCGGCGTCCTCGTCGCAGCGGTGTTCCTCGGCATCACGGGCGCCAGCATCCTCATCGCGAATCGCTGGTACGCCAGCGACCTCTACGTGCCTGTCTTCTTCGGCATCGTGATGGGCGGCTGGATCCTGAAGTTCGTGGTGTTCATCGCCATCCTGTTCATCATCCGCGGTCAGCCGTGGATCGAACCCGCCGTGTTCTTCGTCGCGGCGGTCGTGAGCGTGCTGGCATCGCTCGTGGTGGACGTCGTGGTGATGATGCGGATGCGAGTGCCCCACGTGAGCGACGTGCAGCTGCCGACCGACCCCGACGCCGGAGACCGCCGCGACGGGCCGCCCGAGGCGGGGTGACCCCCTGGGCGCGGATTCAGGAACCTTTCAAGTTTGATAGGCTGATCAAGCGCCCGCCGCTCGCTGTGCGAGTACTTGCGGAGTGACGCTCATCGACCATCGTCGCAACGGTTCTCGACCGGTGCCCCGAAGCTGGAGCCAGCGCTGTTTACTCATGCTGCGACCCTGATCGCCCCCATTGCCGCGGACGCTCCGCCGGAGTTCCACGGACCCTCGATCGACGAGTTCTTCCCTGAGATCCTCTTCGAAGCCTTCGGCGTCATCCCGATCCACCGGATCCACCTGATCCAGTTCCTCGCGACGATCGCCGTGGTCGTGATCTTCTGGCTCGGCACGCGCCGCATGAAGGTCGTTCCCGGGCGCTTCCAGAGCCTCGTCGAGATGGGCCTGGACTTCGTCCGCGTCAACATCGGCGAGGACCTGCTCGGCAAGAAGGACGCCCAGCGCTTCCTTCCGATCCTCACGACGATGTTCTTCATGATCCTGTTCATGAACATCACGGGCATCATCCCGTTCCTGAACATCGCCGGAACCAGCATCATCGCCGTGCCGCTGACCCTCGCGATCGTGAGCTACGTCACGTTCATCTACGCCGGCATCAAGAAGAGCCCGAAGAACTTCTTCAAGAACTCGCTCTTCCCGTCGGGCGTGCCGTGGCCGATCTACATCATCGTGACGCCGATCGAGCTCATCTCGACCTTCATCATCCGGCCGGTCACGCTGACGCTGCGACTCCTGATGAACATGATGGTCGGCCACCTGCTGCTGGTCCTGTTCTTCGCCGCGACGCAGTTCTTCATCGTCGACCTCGGCGGCTGGTGGACGACGCTCGGCGCGGGCAGCCTCGCATTCGGCTTCGTCTTCACCCTGTTCGAAATCCTGGTGGCCGTCCTCCAGGCGTACGTCTTCGCCCTTCTCACCGCGGTCTACATCCAGCTCGCGGTCGCCGAAGAGCACTGATACGGGACGGCCGGAAGGCCGCCCACAACCGAAAGGAAACACCCCCGTGGACGCAACTACGGTTCTCGCAGAGGTCTCCGGCTCGATCGCGACCGTCGGATACGGTCTCGCCGCCATCGGCCCGGCCATCGGCGTGGGCATCGTCGTCGGCAAGACGATCGAGGGCGTGGCCCGTCAGCCCGAGCTCGCCGGCCGCCTGCAGGTGCTCATGTGGATCGGTATCGCCTTCACCGAGGCGCTCGCCTTCATCGGCATCGCGACCGGCTTCATCTTCGGCTTCTGATCCCGATAACCAGTCTTAAGGAGACAGGATGCTGAACGCTCTTGTCACGTACGCCGCGGAAGAGGGCGCCGAAGCGCACAACCCTCTGCTCCCCGCCTGGTACGACATCATCTGGTCGTCGGTGTGCTTCATCGTCATCCTCGTCATCTTCTGGAAGGTCGCCCTTCCCCGGATGAAGAAGCTGCTCGACGAGCGCTCAGCGGCGATCGAGGGCAACATCGCCAAGGCCGACGAGGCCCAGCGCAAGGCCGAGGCGGCGCTCGAGGAGTACACCGCTCAGCTCGCCGACGCGCGCAAGGAGGCCGGTGAGATCCGCGACGCCGCCCGTGAGGACGGCAAGAAGATCGTCGCCGAGGCCAAGGAGACCGCTGCGGTGGAAGCCACACGTCTGACGACGACGGCACACGCCCAGATCGAAGCCGAGCGCCAGACGGCACTCGTGTCGCTGCGCAGCGAGGTGGGCACGCTCGCCCTCGACCTCGCCGGCGGCGTGATCGGCGAGTCGCTCTCCGACGACAAGAAGGCTCAGGCCGTCGTCGACCGCTTCCTCGCCGAGCTCGAGGAGTCCGAAGGGGCGAAGGCGTAATGGGCAGCGCGTCCACTCAGGCCCTGGCGGCGACGACGGCGGCGCTGCGCGCCGCGTCGGGCGTCGACCTCGACGTCGCCGGCGAGCTGTTCGCCGTCGCGCGCGCCGTGGGCGACTCGTCGCAGCTGAGGCGCGCGCTCGCCGACTCCGCCGCGCCGGCCGAGGCTCGCCGTCAGGTCGTCGCCGACGTGTTCGGCAAGACCGTGAAGCCCACGACGGCGTCGCTGCTGACGACCGCCGTCGACCAGCGCTGGTCCTCGTCCGACGATCTCATCGACGGCATCGAGGAGCTCGCGGTGCGGGCAGCGGCGGTCGCCGATGCGAACGCCGACGTCGAGGCCGAGCTGTTCGCCTTCACGCGCACCGTGGCGGACAACCCCGAGCTCGAGCTCGCGCTGGGTCGCCGCCTGGGCGACTCGGCCGCCAAGGGCACGCTCGTCGAGTCGCTGCTGAAGGGTCGCGCGAGCGCGGGGGCGACGCTGATCGCGGCATCCCTCGTCCGCCAGCCCCGCGAGCGGCGCATCCGTCAGCTGCTGACGCGCGCGACCGACATCGTCGCCGACCAGCGCAACCGGGCCGTCGCGACGGTCGTCGCCGCAGCGCCCCTGAGCGCCGCGCAGAGCGAGCGACTCACCGCGGCGCTGTCCAAGCGGTATGGAACCCCGGTGTCGTTGAACACCATCGTGGACCCGACCGTCGTGGGCGGCGTGCGCGTGCAGATCGCGGACGACGTGATCGACGCGAGCGTGTCGGCGCGACTGGCCGACCTCCGTCAGCGGCTCGCCGGCTGACACAGACTTCCCGCACGGGGCCGAGACAGGAACCGCGCGGAGCTTTCGGGGCCGAGGCCCCATGAACGAAGGAAAACAATGGCAGATCTCTCTATCAGCCCCGACGTCATCCGTGACGCGCTGAAGGACTTCGTCGCCGCTTACGAGCCCACCGGGGCTGCGGCCACCGAGGTCGGCACCGTCGTCGACGCCGCGGACGGCATCGCGCACGTCGAGGGCCTGCCCGGTGTCATGGCGAACGAGCTCGTGACGTTCGGCGACGGCACGAGCGGCCTCGCGCTGAACCTCGACGAGCACGAGATCGGTGTCGTCGTCCTCGGCGAGTTCTCCGGTGTCGAGGCCGGCCAGCAGGTCACCCGCACCGGCGAGGTGCTCTCGGTCGCCGTCGGCGACGGCTACCTCGGCCGTGTCGTCGACCCGCTCGGCAACCCGATCGACGGACTCGGCGAGATCGCCACCGTCGGACGCCGCGCCCTCGAGCTCCAGGCGCCGGGCGTCATGCAGCGCAAGAGCGTGCACGAGCCGCTGCAGACCGGCATCAAGGCCATCGACGCGATGATCCCGGTCGGCCGCGGCCAGCGCCAGCTCATCATCGGCGACCGCCAGACCGGCAAGACCGCCATCGCGATCGACACGATCATCAACCAGAAGTCCAACTGGGAGTCCGGCGATGTCGACAAGCAGGTGCGCTGCATCTACGTCGCGATCGGCCAGAAGGGCTCGACGATCGCGGCCGTGAAGGGCGCACTCGAAGACGCCGGCGCGCTGGAGTACACGACCATCGTCGCGGCTCCCGCCTCCGACCCCGCCGGCTTCAAGTACCTCGCGCCGTACACCGGCTCGGCCATCGGCCAGCACTGGATGTACGAGGGCAAGCACGTCCTGATCATCTTCGACGACCTGTCGAAGCAGGCCGAGGCGTACCGCGCCGTGTCGCTCCTCCTCCGCCGCCCGCCGGGCCGCGAGGCCTACCCCGGCGACGTCTTCTACCTGCACTCGCGTCTGCTCGAGCGCTGCGCGAAGCTGTCGGACGAGCTCGGCGCCGGCTCGATGACGGGTCTGCCGATCATCGAGACCAAGGCGAACGACGTCTCGGCGTACATCCCGACCAACGTGATCTCGATCACCGACGGCCAGATCTTCCTGCAGTCCGACCTGTTCAACGCCAACCAGCGTCCCGCGGTCGACGTGGGCATCTCGGTGTCGCGCGTCGGCGGCGACGCTCAGGTGAAGTCGATCAAGAAGGTCTCCGGCACGCTCAAGCTCGAGCTCGCCCAGTACCGCTCGCTCGAGGCGTTCGCGATGTTCGCCTCCGACCTGGACGCCGCATCCCGTCGCCAGCTCGCCCGCGGTGCGCGCCTGACCGAGCTGCTCAAGCAGCCGCAGTACTCGCCGTACCCGGTCGAGGAGCAGGTCGTCTCGATCTGGGCCGGCACCAACGGCAAGCTCGACTCGATCGAGGTCGAGGACGTGCTGTCGTTCGAGCGCGAGCTGCTGGACTACCTGCGTCGCAACACGACGATCCTCGACACGCTGCGCGACACGAACGTCCTGGACGACGACACCGTCGCAGAGCTCACGAAGCGGACCGACGACTTCATCCTCGAGTTCCAGGCCGGCAAGGGCCAGGCCATCGGCAAGCCGGGCCACGAAGAGGTCGCGGTTGCCGAGGCGGACGACGTGAACCAGGAGAAGATCGTCAAGGGCCGCCGCTAAGGCGGGCCTGGGTCACAACCATGGGCGCACAACTCCGGGTCTACAAGCAGAAGATCAGTTCTGCTCAGACGACCAAGAAGATCACGAAGGCGATGGAACTCATCGCGGCTTCGCGCATCCAGAAGGCGATGGCGCGTGTGCGCGCGTCCTCGCCCTTCGCGCGGGCCGTGACGCGTGCCGTCTCCGCCGTGGCGACGCACTCCAACATCGACCACCCGCTGACCGTCGAACGCGAGACGATCCGCCGCTCCGCGGTCGTGATCTTCACGTCCGACCGGGGCCTGGCCGGCGCGTTCAACTCGCAGATCCTCCGCGAGGGCCTGGAGCTTGCTCAGCTGCTCCGGCAGCAGGGCAAGGAGCCGGTGTTCTACCTGATCGGGCGCAAGGCCGTCGGGTACTTCCAGTTCCGTCGCATGGAGAGCGCGGCCGAGTGGACGGGTGACACCGACACGCCGCACTTCACGACGGCCGAGGAGATCGCCGCCACCCTGCTCGACGCGTACGACCGCGGTGGCGACGAGAGCGGCGTCGACGAGATCCACCTCGTCTACAACCGCTTCGTCAGCATGATGACGCAGTCGCCCGAGACGGTGCGCCTGCTTCCGCTCGAGGTCGTCGAGGCCGAGGAGCAGTCGTCGGCGCAGGTGTACCCGCTCTACGAGTTCGAGCCGGACGCCGAGACCGTGCTCGACGCGCTGCTGCCGGTGTACATCCAGAGCCGCGTCTTCAACGCGCTGCTGCAGTCGTCGGCCGCCAAGCACGCCGCGACGCAGAAGGCGATGAAGTCCGCCAGCGACAACGCCGACAAGCTCATCACCGACTACACGCGCCTGCGCAACAACGCGCGCCAGGCCGAGATCACGCAGCAGATCGCCGAGATCGTCGGCGGCGCTGATGCCCTTTCCTCGGGCAAGTAGCGCGCATCAGACCACACGAAAGAGAAGAAGCCATGAGCCTCACCGCTGACAAGACCGAGACGGCGGTCGTCGGGCGCGTCGCCCGCGTCACCGGCCCCGTCGTCGACATCGAGTTCCCGCACGACTCGATCCCCGACATCTACAACGCGCTGAAGACGACGATCGTGATCGGCGACGAGTCGACCGAGATCACCCTCGAGGTCGCTCAGCACCTGGGCGACGACCTCGTCCGTGCCATCTCGCTGAAGCCGACCGACGGCATGGTCCGCGGCCAGGAGGTGCGCGACACCGGCGGCCCGATCACGGTCCCCGTCGGCGACGTGACCAAGGGCAAGGTGTTCAACGTCACGGGTGACGTGCTGAACGGCGTGCCGGGCGAGACCATCGAGGTCACCGAGCGCTGGGGCATCCACCGCAAGGCGCCCGCGTTCGACCAGCTCGAGTCCAAGACCGAGATGTTCGAGACGGGCATCAAGAGCATCGACCTGCTCACCCCCTATGTCCAGGGTGGAAAGATCGGCCTCTTCGGCGGTGCGGGCGTCGGCAAGACGGTCCTCATCCAGGAGATGATCCAGCGCGTCGCGCAGGACCACGGCGGTGTGTCGGTGTTCGCCGGTGTCGGCGAGCGCACCCGTGAGGGCAACGACCTCATCGGCGAGATGGAGGAGGCGGGCGTCTTCGACAAGACCGCGCTCGTCTTCGGCCAGATGGACGAGCCGCCGGGGACGCGTCTGCGCGTCGCCCTGTCGGCCCTGACGATGGCGGAGTACTTCCGCGACGTGCAGAAGCAGGACGTGCTGCTCTTCATCGACAACATCTTCCGCTTCACGCAGGCCGGATCCGAGGTCTCGACGCTGCTCGGCCGCATGCCGTCCGCGGTGGGCTACCAGCCGAACCTCGCCGACGAGATGGGTGTGCTCCAGGAGCGCATCACCTCGACGCGCGGTCACTCGATCACCTCGCTGCAGGCGATCTACGTTCCCGCCGACGACTACACCGACCCGGCGCCGGCCACCACGTTCGCTCACCTCGACGCGACCACCGAGCTCTCGCGCGAGATCGCGTCGAAGGGTCTCTACCCGGCCATCGACCCGCTGACCTCGACGAGCCGCATCCTCGACCCGCGCTACATCGGCGAGGACCACTACCGCGTGGCCACCGCCGTGAAGCAGATCCTCCAGAAGAACAAGGAGCTGCAGGAGATCATCGCGATCCTCGGTGTCGACGAGCTCTCCGAAGAGGACAAGATCGTCGTCTCCCGCGCGCGCCGCATCCAGCAGTTCCTCTCGCAGAACACCTACATGGCGAAGAAGTTCACCGGTGTCGAGGGTTCGACGGTCCCGATCAAGGAGACCATCGAGTCGTTCGACGCCATCGTCAAGGGTGACTTCGACCACGTCGCCGAGCAGGCCTTCTTCAACGTCGGCGGCATCGCCGACGTGGAAGAGCAGTGGGCGCGCATCCAGAAGGAGAACGGCTGACATGCCGCTCAAGGTGAGCCTCGTCTCCGCGGACGCGGAGGTCTGGTCGGGTGAGGCGTCGCTCGTCGTCGCCAAGACCGTCGAGGGCGAGATCGGCTTCATGACCGGTCACGAGCCGGTGCTCGCGATCCTCGCCGAGGGTCAGGTGCGCATCACCGAGACCTCGGGCACCAAGATCGTCGCCAACGCTCAGGACGGCTTCCTGTCGATGGAAGGGGACGACCTCACGATCGTCGCCGGAAACGCTGCGCTGATCTCCTGATGAAGCTCGGTCGTTGAGCGCGGAGCGCAGCGACGAGACGAAACGCCCCGGCCCTCTGCGGAGGCCTGGGGCGTTTCGTCTCGCTTCGCTCGCTCAACGACCTGAAGTGGAACACGCATGCTGATCCTTCTCCCGCCGTCCGAGACCAAGCGGACGGGCGGCAGGCCGGCACCGCTCCACGTGGGCGGGCTGGCGCTGCCCCGGCTGACGCCGCAGCGCGAAGCGGTGATCGATGCCCTGGTGGACCTGTCCGCCGATGCGGACGTGGCCGCCCGCGTGCTCAAGCTGGGCCCGACCCAGCGGGGCGAGATCGCCGTGAACGCGGGAATGCGGGACGCCCCGACGATGGCCGCGATCGACCGCTACACGGGCGTGCTCTACGACGCGCTGGACGCGGCATCCGTTCCCACCGCCGGCCGTCGCTGGCTGGGCGCTCACGTGGTGGTGCACTCCGCGCCGTTCGGCCCGGTGGGGGCGCTCGACGCCATTCCCGCCTATCGGCTCGGCGCCTCGACGTCGCTCCCGGGCATCGCGGCGCTGCGGCGCGTGTGGGCGGATCCGGTGACCGCGGCGATGGAGGAGCTGGCGCCGCGCTTCGTGCTCGACCTCCGCTCCGAGGCGTACGTCGCTCTCGGACCGGTGCCGTCGGCGACCGCCTCACGCTACGTGCGCGTCGTGAGCGAGGGCGCCGACGGAGCGGTCCGCGCACTCAACCACTTCAACAAGCACGCGAAGGGCGCGCTCGTGCGCCGGCTCGCCGAGGAGCGCCCGCGCATATCGTCGGCGGCGGGATTCGTCCGGTGGGCGGATGCCGCGGGCCTGCGCGTGCGCGAGAGCGGCGCGGGCGAGCTCGAGCTCTTCGCCTGAGCCCCGTTACACCGGCGTCCGCACGGCGGCGAACCTGTTGCGGCGGCGCAGCGCGAACCCGAGGCGTTCGTATGCCGCGATCGCACCGACGTTGGAGGCCGCGGCGTGGAGCAGTGCGCGGTCGCCGCGCTGCTGGATGTGGAAGGCGACGTCCAGCACCAGGCGGGAGGCGAGACCCTGCCGCCGGTGCTCGGCGTCGACGGCGACGGCGCTGATCTCTGTCCACCCCTCGGGGTGCAGGCGCTCACCCGCCATGGCGATGAGTCGCCCCTCGCGGCGGATGCCGACGTAGCGGCCGAGCTCGTACGTGCGCGGCCGGAACGGCCCGGGCTGGTTGCGCTCGACGATCGCCAGCATGTCGGCAGCGTCCTCGGCCCCGAGCAGGATCGCCTCGGCGTCGGGGCGGGTCTGCAGCGCGTCGGTCTCGACCAGCTGCACGCCCTCTCCCTGCCCGACCACCTCCCACCCGTCGGGAACCTCGCCGTCGTACCCCGACAGTCCGATCTCGGTGCCGGGGCCGACGAGATCGACGAGTGCCGGCCAGACGTCGGGATCGTCCCAGGTGCGCACCGCGACGAACGGCGCGACATCCTCGGGGTAGCGACGGACCAGGTCGTTGCCGATCGCGAACGAGGCATGCGGGCCGGTCAGCGCGTGCCAGGGGGCGTTGTCGAGCACGGTGGCGCCGGCGTGGGGAGCGTCGAGGGTCGTCGAGGGCGCGAGTTCAGGCATCCGTCCACTCTGCCCCCGCGCTGCGGGAGCTGCAAAACGCAGCCCGTCACCGCGCGCAATGCGGGCGTATATGCACCGCCCGCGCCTCGGGCGGACCGGCAGATCCGCTCGTCAGCGCCGGGTGTGCTCGGCCGTGCGCTCGGTGTTCTCGGCGATCGCGATGAGGGCGACGACCGCCTCGATGACGAACCTCAGCAGGATGATCGCGAGGAAGGTGAGAACCGGCACGACGATGATCGTCGCGACCAGGCCGCTGATGCCGGCGCCGACGTCGAACCACATGATCGAGATGGCGCCGATGAGCCCGCTGACGAAATACACGATGAACCCGATGCCGATCGCGATCAGTCCCACGAAGTAGAACACGCTCGCGAGGCGGCGGGTGATGAAGGTGCGGAACGACAGGTCGAACAGTGCGGCGAAGAAGCCCTTGCCGACCTCGCTGCTTTCGCCCCGGACCGTCGGGACGCCGGTGTCGTCGGGGTCCGCGCCGCGCGCGGCATCTGCCGCCGACTGCGGGGGCAGCGGCGGGGGAGTGGGAGCGGACGGAGTCTGGTCGGTCATGGCGGCCCTTCGGTCGAGAGTTGCTGCTCAGGCTATCCACCGGCGCTCGAGGGGGCCATCCCCCCGATATGACCTCAATGCTGACAGGCGGCTGAGAGCGTCGCTAGCATGTGTCCAGCGGAGCAGGGGCTCCGCGGATGCGCCCGACGCGTCCCGAATCGACTCTCTCGGAGGTCGCTGCACCATGACCATGGACTACAACGACGGCAGCGGGGCAGGGGCGCTCATCGCCTGGCTCGTCCTCGCGCCATTCTTCTTCCTGCTCGCGATCGCCGGATACGTCATCGGCTCCTGGTTCCTGATGAAGGTGTTCGACAAGGCGGGTGTGCAGGGGCGCTGGCGCGCGTGGGTGCCGGTGTACAACACCCTGATCTTCGTCAAGCTCGGCGACCTCAACCCGTGGTGGCTGCTGGTGCTGTGGGGCGGCGGGATCGTGCTCGGCTGGGTGCCGGTGCTCGGCTCCCTCATCGGGCTCGCCGCATTCCTCTACACCCTCCTGGCCGCGTGGCGCGTCGGGCTGAAGCTGCAGAAGGAGGCCGTCTGGCTCATCCTCTACTTCTTCCTCGCCATCGTCTGGCTGGGCATCAACGCGTTCGACCGCTCGCGCTGGAACACCGCGATCCCCGCGGCGCCGTGGGCGGGCACCTTCCTCGCCGACAAGACGGTGTGGTCGGGCATCCCGCCCCAGACGCCTGCCGGCGGCTACCCCGCCAACCCGGCCACCGCGCCCGGCTACGGCGCCCCTGCCGGCTACCAGCCCCCGGCCGGCTACAC